>DATCMP010000163.1:0-4677 GCA_036563365.1 Thermomicrobiales bacterium | reverse complement strand
GCCAAGCCTCGTACTCGGGGCGGGCGGCTTCGGAGAGCGGGTAGTAGAGGCGGAGGTCGCCGCCCTCGGAGAGGCGCTTGCGGGAGAACTCTTCCCACTCGTTGTGGTGCTTCGCGCGCTCCAAGAGGTTCGGGCCGTAGGCGGCGGGGACGACCACGACGCCGTCATCGTCGGCGACGATGATGTCGCCGGGCATGATCAGGGTGTCGGCGCAGGCGATCGGCACGTTCACCGCGTAGGGGAACAGGTCGGTCTGCGTGTGGAAGTTCGGGGTGGTCCCCTTCAGCCAGAGGCCGATCCCGAGCTGCTTGGCCTTCGGGTAGTCGCGGATCGCGCCGTCGATGACGACGCCCGCGCCGCCGCGGCCGGCGAAGTAGGTCAGCATCATGTCGCCGAAGACGCCGCTGCCGAGGTGGCCGCGCGCATCGACCACGACGATGTCGCCCGCCTGGGTGTGGTAGAGGACGTGGCGGTGCAGCTGCACCTCCGGGTCCGAATACTCATCGACCTTATACTGGTCCTCGCGCTTCGGCATGAATTGCAGCGTCAGCGCGGGGCCGACGGCGACCTTGCCCGGCGTCCAGTTGGTGATCCCGCGCAGATGGGGATCGCGGATGCCGAGGCGGCTGAGCTCACCGGCGGCGGTGGCGCTGCCGATCTCCTTCAAACCCTCGATGACCTCGCGCGGCGGGCGCACGATATCCTGGGTCACGACCTTCGCTTTTTCGGCGCTCAATTGGCCCTCCCTCTCTCTTTCGGGCGATACCGGCGGCGATATCGCCCGCACTACCCGGCGTCAATGCCGGGTGTCGATCATCCACCGCGCCGAGGGGATTGGTCTGACCCCTCGCCGATGTCACGTCCCGAGTATATCACTCCGGCGCGTGCGATTGGATCGGTGCCTCGCGGATCGCGCGCGGTGTGCTGGCCGCTCGTCCGTCATCGACACCGGTGGCCCTCCATCTGTCACCGCGCCGCGCCGCCCGCTGCCAGAGGGCGACGGGCGCCGCCGCCAGCAACGCGATCCAGGCCGGGCCGTGCGCCACGATGACGGCCCACCACTGGATCAGCAGGCGGTCGGAGGTCCAACCGAGCGCGGGCCAGACGTAGAAATAGACGACGTAGGAGCCGGTTGCGCCGAGCGCGTAGCAGACGGCGATCGCGCGGCGGGCGGGGCCGACGAGCGGGGCGAGCCCGACGAGCGGCACCAGATACCATGGTTGGAACCAGAGCGCGCCGACGAGCAGATAAGCCAGCGAGACATCGAACGCCGCCCGCGCCGCCTCGCCCGCCGATTCATCGCGCGGGCGGTCGCCGAGGATCGTCAACCCGACGACCGCCAGCGCCAGCCCCTTCAGCAGGTCGAGCAATTGCTGTGGTTGGAACGGGAAGCCGTAACGCTCGTTGGCGATCAGGGTCAGCCCGGCGAGCGAGGTTGTGTAGAGATCGGCCTGGCGGCGCACGCCATCGAGCGCGTGCCCATCCGCCCAGAAGGGGAGGTAGCAGGCCACGCCGAGCAGGAGTGTGCCGCCGAACGCCCAGCCGGGCGCCGTCCAGCGGCGCTCGCGCCAGGCGCGCGGCAGCCAGGTGAGGGCCAGCGGGGCCAGCCAGAGCGCGCCGGTCAGTTTGGTCAGCGCGGCGAGGGTCGCCAGCGGCAGCGTCAGGGCATGGCGGCGCGTGGTCAGCGCCCAGAGGGCCAGCAGCAGCCCGGTCAACAACGCGATCTCGTTGTGGCCGCCCCCCGCTGTCTCGTAGAGGAGGAGCGGATTCCAGGCGTAGCGGAGCGCGGCGACGCCCGGTCGCGACACACCCGATGCGGCGGCGAGCCGCGCGATCAGGGCGATGTTCAGCAGGTGGCAGGCGAATAGGAACGCCTTGAAGAGGGCGATCCCGGCCAGCAGTCGCTCCCCCGTGACGGCGGTGACGAGCCACGCGATCCCCTGCCAGAGCGGCCCGTATGGCGAGGGGTGCTGCGGCCAGGCCGAGTAGCCGATCAGCGGCGGCCCGATGACGCTATCCGGCGGCACGACGAGCGGATTGCCGCCCCGGTGCTGCACCAACCCGTAGAGGGCGTAGTTGAAAATGTCGGCGGCGGTGATCGGGTAGAGCCAGAGGAGGATCAGGCCGCAGCCGAGCGCCCCGCCGAAGGCCAGTGCCAGCAGGGCGCGTTCGCCGCGTAGGCGCGGGGCCAGCGCGCCCGCGACGAGGTACATGAGCCAGAGGGCCAGCAAAGGCAGGGTGTAGCGCCACCCGGCCTCCGGGTCGTAGCCGCCGATCTTGCCGAGATCGAGCAGCGGTTCGGCGACGTATTGTGTCAGCAGATATGGCCGCACGAGTGCGCCGTAGTAGAGCGCGGCGCTCAGGAGTCCGAGCGCGATGAGGGCGAGGAGGAGGGGGAGCTGTGAACGGGTGGCATGGGAGCGTCGGTAGGTGGTCGACTCTGGTGGGGCGGGTGCCCTTGTGCCGAATGGTTTCTTGGGCGTCAACACTTCAGCGTTGCCCGGGATACGCTCGCTTCGGAAGCCTCGCACGCCTCGCACGCCCCGCATCGGTTCGCTCACTCTTCGGTCGAGAACTCGACCTGATCGTAGACCTCGGCGAAGGGGAGGGTGCAGCCGATCGTCGGCAGCGTGATCGTCTCGTCCAACCCTTCGACCGCTGCCCAACGCCAGGTGCCGTCTGGCTGCCGCACGTAATGCTCGATCAAGGGGGCATCCTGTGCGACGAGGACATACTCTTGCAGGGTTGGTATACGGCGATAGTGGGCGAACTTCTTGCCGCGATCGTAGCGCTCGGTCGAAGGCGACAGGATCTCCACCAGCAGGATCGGGTTGAGCAACGTATCGCGCCGCTCGCCAGCGAACTGGCGTGGGCCGCAGACGACGGAAATATCCGGGTAGGTGTAGATGTTCGCCGCCGGGATCCCGATTCTAACGTCACTCGGGTAGACGTAACAGCCGCGACTGCGGAGTGCAGCGCGTAGCAGACTGCTGATACCGACCTGGATAAGGCCGTGCTGCTCACTCCCTCCGACCATCGCCACGAGAGTGCCGTCGATATACTCGTGCTTCTCCGCACCCTGCCGTTCGAGATCGAGATACGCTTCGGGGGTGAGGTAAACTCGTGGTTCCGCGACCATTGGTCACCTCCTTGTCTCGCCATACCGTGCAATTTTGCACCGGAGTGGCCTATCGATGCCAATAGACGGGCGATCCTTACTCCGTCTCGGCTGCGGTGGCGAAGGGGATACCGTCGTACACGTCAGCGAGGAGGAGGGTGCAGCCGATCGTCGGCAGAGTGATCGTCTCGTCAAGGCCCGCGATGGCGGACCAGCGCCAGGTGCCGTCGCCCTGGCGGACGTGGTGTTCGATCAGCGGGCTTTCCTGCGCGACGAGGACATATTCTTCCAGCGTCGGGATGCGGCGATAGTGGGCGAGCTTCTCGCCCCGATCATAATCCTCGGTTGCGGGCGACATGATCTCCAACAGCAAGATCGGGTTCAGCAAGGTGTCGGCTCCATCGGTGCCGACCGCCGGTTCGCCGCAGACGATGGCGAGATCGGGATAGCTGTAGATCGGTTCAGCACCGCTCTTGACGCGGAGCGCGCCGCCGAAACCGTGGCAGCCGGTGCGCGGTAGCTGCGGCTTGAGGTTCGCGATCAGGTTGAACTGGATCAGGTTGTGCTGAAAGCTCAATCCGGTAACCGGGACAAGTTTCCCTTCGATGTATTCGTGCTTCTCCGCGCTCGCTCGCTCCAGGTCGAGATATTCCTCCGGGGTGAGGGCTGGCGCTGGCCCTTCGGGCATCGATGCGCTCCTTGGGTGAACCCGATAGGGGACAGGCGCGCCCTCTCACTGAAGCTGGCCTTGAAAGGGCGCGCCTGCTGCTGTTGCTCAGGTCAGCGTGTCGTACGCCAGCGTCACCAGCATCTTGGTCGAGAGGATGAGGGAGTCGATGTCGGTCGATTCGTTGATATTGTGCGCGCCACCCTTCGTCGGGTCGGCGTCGGGGTGGCTCGGCAGGAAGCCGTAGATGATCGGGCAGAGATGGCGCACGAGGCGCGAGTCGGTGAAGCCGACGGTCAGGCTCGGCACGAAGTCGAGATCATCGGTGCCGAGCGCGTAGCTCGTCGCTTCGCGCACCCGGGCCGCGAACGCCGAGCCCGGCCCTTCGTAGGGCGATGCGCTCGGTATGGACGTGTAGTTGATCACGAAGCTGACCCCGTCGAGCCCGGCGAAGAGTTGCGTCAATTGGTCGCGGACGTAGTCTTCGTCCTGGTGGGGCAGGGTCCGCACGTCGCAGGTGATCGTGCAGCTCTCGGCGACGCTGTTCGACTTCACCCCAGCGTTGATCATCGAGGCGACGAACGTCATCCGGGTGATCGCCTTAAGGGTCGAGGCCCAGTTCGGGTTGCGCTCGTTCAGTTCCTCGATGACCCGATCGACATTCTCGGCGGTGATCCGCTCGTTGACGCCGTAGAGATCGGCCAGCGGGGCGACCAGCCCGGTATCGACGTGGCGCTCCGGCTCGTAGGCGGCGATCCGGTTGAGGACTTCCTGGGATTTGTAGATCGCGTTGTCGGCCCGCCAGGGCTGCGAGGCGTGGTAGCCGCGCCCCTTGATCGTGATGACGATCTCCAGGCGGCCCTTCTCACCGGTGCTGACGAGGTAGGCGCGG
>DATCMP010000158.1:0-3107 GCA_036563365.1 Thermomicrobiales bacterium | reverse complement strand
GCGACGGCCCGAAGCAAATCTGGCTAACCGAATTCGGCTGGGACGCCTGCCCCGATCTGCCCGCGCCGGATGGCTACGAATACTGCGCGCTCACCAGCGAGGCGCAACAGGCCGAATACCTGATCCGCGCGATCGCGATCGCGCGCGCGAGTTGGCCGTGGCTGGGGGCGCTATTCGTCTGGAACCTCAACTACGCCGCCACGCCGAATATCCTGCCGACCGATGAGAAATACGCCTGGTCGATCCTCCGCGCGGATTGGAGCAATCGCCCGGCGTTCGCTGCGCTTAGGGATTTACCGAAGTAGCGGTGGTCGTCGCTTGACAGCGACACGGCGCGGTGTTATCTAGGCATGTATGCACAAGAGTGGGAAAGTGGAACTGTAGGCCGTGAGCGATGAGGCAATGGGGGTAACGATGACGACGACGGCAACATTCGAGATGAGCCTTGAGGCGCTGCGAGCGCGGCGCGGGAACAAATGGAATCGTTACCCGAAAGATGTCATGCCCGCCTGGGTTGCGGACATGGATTTCTCGATCGCGGAGCCGATCCAGCGGGCGATCGAGAAGCTGATCGTCGAGGAACACGACTACGGCTACGGCTATCGGGCCGGAGAGAATAGTCTCCCGGCGGCGTTCGTCCATCGGATGAAAGATCGCCACGGTTGGGACGTCGACCCGGAACTGGTGCTGAACGTGACCGGCACGGTGCAAGGGATGTTCGTCTCGGTCATGGGCCTGAGTGAGCCGGGCGACGGCGTCCTGATCCAGACCCCGATCTATCCTCCCTTCCTGATGACGATCGAGAAAAGCGGGCGGCGGATGATCGAGAACCCGCTGACCGATACCGGCTCCGGCTTCGCCCTCGACATCGAGGGGATGCGCCAGGCCGCCGATGAGGGGACGAAAATCATCCTCTTCTGCAACCCGCACAACCCGACCGGGCATGTCTACACCCGCGAGGAGTTGCAGGCGGTCGGCGATCTGGCCGTCGAGCGCGACCTGATCATCGTCTCCGATGAGGTCCACGCCGATCTGATCTACAGTGGCCACAAGCACATCCCCATCGCCACGCTGAGCCCCGAAATCGCCGCGCGCACGGTAACGCTCACCGCGGCGAGCAAAGGGTTTAACCTCGCCGCGCTGCGCTGCTCGATCATCTACTTCGGCTCATCGGAACTGCGCGAGCGCTTCCGCAAGGTGCTGCCCGACTACGTCCTGGGCTCGTCCAGCGTCGTCGGGATCGACGCGACCGTGGCGGCGTGGTATCACGGCCAGCCCTGGCTTGACGAGGTGCTGAAGAAACTGGAATCTAACCGCGATTATGTCGCGCAGTTCATCAGCGACCAGTTGCCGGGGATCAAGCACTACAAGCCGGAAGGGACCTATCTCTCCTGGCTGAACTGCGAGAACCTGCACCTTCCCGGCGAAAGCCCGTATGAGTTCTTCCTCAACGAGGCGAAGGTCGGATTTAACAATGGCGGCGATTTCGGGCCGCTCGGCAAACATTGCGTGCGCCTGAACTTCGCCACCTCGCGCGAGGTGCTGGATGAGGTGTTGGGCCGGATGGCCGACGCCATCGAGCGCACGCCGGCCCTGTCCCGGTAAACACACAACACCACGCAAATCAACAGAAGGGGGCGGGGCTAAAAGCCCGCCCCCTTGCCGCGTTTAGGCGATCATTCAGAGCGTCTCGGCGATCACGCCGATCGCGGCGGCAAGGCGATCGACCTCTTCCTCGGTGTTGTAGAAGCCGGTCGAGACACGATTCGCACTCGGGTGCGGCGTATGGCGGATCAGGATCGCCTGCTCGGTCAGCTTCGCGGTCAGCTCAGCGGGGGCGATACCGGCCAGGGCGAAGTGGGTCAACCCTGCCTTACGCTCGCGCGGGCTGCACATCGTGACGCCGGGGATAACCGCAAGCGCATCGTAGCAGTAGCGCCCCAACTCATCGATCCGCGCGTAGATCCAGTCCAGTCCGATGTCGTTGATCAACCAATCGAGGCTGGCGTTCAGGCCCACGACCGAGGGTGGATAGATCGTCGCCGCCTCGTACCGGTTCGCGCTCGGCGGCGGTACATAAAATCCCTCAAAGCTGCTCATCCCCATCTGCGCCCCGGCGTAGCCCATATAGGTCTGGTTGATCTCGGCCAGGCGCTCCCGGTGGACGAAGAGCGCGCCGGTGCCATCGGGGCCACAGAGCCACTTCTGCCCCGAGCAGGCGTAGGCATCGACGCCGAGATCATAGACTGTGGCGGGGACCATCCCGCAGGCTTGTGCCGCGTCGCAGATCAATAACGCCCCGACGCTGTGCGCCAGGTCGGCTAGTTCGCGCAGCGGCAGAATCATCCCCGTCGCCCAGGAGACGTGCGAGAGGACCACCGCCCTGGTGCGCGGCGTGAGCACCTTCCGCAGTTCTTCGACCGGATCGAGGCCAGCCAGCCCGATATCGGTCATCCGCAGGCGTACGCCGTAGCGATTTTTCAGCAAGTAGAGCGGGTACAGGCCGCCGGGATGCTCGGTGGTCGCGGAGACAACCTCATCGCCGCGCTCCCAGTTGATCCCCGAGACGACGATATTCATCCCCTCGGTAGTGTTGTGCGTCAGCGCGATCTCATCGACACCGCAGCCGAGGATCGTCGCGAATTTTGCGCGTGCCGCATCCGCATTCGTGGCCGCGCGCGACCACGTCGTCATCCCGATCCGGCCCTCGTGTAATTCCGCGGTTGCGGCGGCGACCAGCGCGTCATGGGTACGCTGCGGGAGCGGGCCATTCGTGCCATTATTCAGGTACAGACGATCGTGGATCGCGGGCAAGTCGGCCCGAATCGCCAGGATCTTCTCCCGGTTCGCCGCGCTCTTGACCCGGACAGCCGATTCGGCAGGCATCGGTCCCTCCTGACTGGCGACGAAGTACAGACGGTGGGCTTATGGGCAATCGACAAACGGGAGGGCCGTCGGTGACGGCCCTCCCGCGATCATGCCAATTGGCGCGCTATTAGTCGCCCGTCGCGCCGCTGAAGTTCGGCTGGGCGGGAATGACGGGGGGTGGCACGAGCGGGCGGATCCGCACGGCTTGCACGACCGCAGCGGCGGCGAACCCGAGGAAG
>DATCMP010000154.1:0-4769 GCA_036563365.1 Thermomicrobiales bacterium | reverse complement strand
GGCGTTGAAGAGATCGGCTTCGAGGAAGATCTGGCCGTCGGTGATCGAGATGACGTTCGTCGGGATGTAGGCCGACACGTCGTTCGCCTGCGTCTCGATGAACGGCAACGCCGTCAGGCTGCCGCCGCCGCGCTCGTCGCTGAGTTGCGCCGCGCGCTCCAGGAGCCGGGAGTGCAGATAGAAGACGTCACCCGGATACGCCTCACGGCCCGGGGGGCGGCGGAGGAGCAGGGAAACCTGGCGATACGCCCAGGCGTGCTTGGAGAGATCATCGTAGACGATCAGCGCATGGCGACCAGTCTCCATGAACTCCTCGCCCATCGCGCAGCCCGAGAAGGGGGCGATATATTGCAGGGCGGCGGGATCGGACGCCGAGGCGGCGACGATGATCGTGTTGTCCATCGCGCCGCGGTCTTCGAGGGCACGCTGGACCTGGCGGATCTGCGACTGCTTCTGGCCGATCGCCACGTAGATGCAGATGACGCCGGTCCCCTTCTGGTTGATGATCGTGTCGATCGCCACGGCCGACTTGCCGGTCTGGCGGTCGCCGATGATCAGTTCGCGCTGGCCGCGACCGATCGGGATCATCGCGTCCACCGCCTTGATCCCGGTCTGCAGTGGGGTGTCCACGTTCTTGCGCTCGATCACGCCGGGGGCGATCCGCTCGATGAAGCGGGTCTTGTCGGTGACGATCGGCCCCTTGCCATCCAGTGGCTCGCCGAGGGCATTGACCACACGCCCGATCAGCGCATCGCCGACCGGGACGGAAGCGATCTCACCGGTCGAGCGGACCGTCTGGCCCTCTTCGATCCCGGTGTAATCGCCCATGATGACGATACCGACGCTGTCCTCGCTCAGGTTCAGCGCGATGCCGCGGACGCCATTCTCGAACTCTACCAACTCAGACGCCTGCACCTGGCTGAGTCCGTAGACCGTGGCGATACCGTCGCCGACTTCGACGACCGTGCCGACATTGGTGACGGTGAGTTGCTGCCCGAAATTCTCAATCTGCGAACGGAGAATGTCGCTGATTTCCGTCGCTCGAACGCTCATAGCTCCCCCATATGCAGTACGAAGTACGAAGTTAGAAGTCCGAAGTCAGGGCGCAGTACCACTATCACTATTGTACTCCGGATGAACCGGACAATGTTCGTACTTCGTGCTTCGTACTTTCCTCTTACCGTTCGGCCGAAACCAACCGTTCGCGGAGTTTGCGTAGCTGGCCGATGACGCTGCCATCGATCAGCTGATCGCCGACGCGCGCGACGATCCCGCCGATAATCTGCGGATCGACCGCTGCGCGAATCTCGATATTCCTGCCCACGACCGCGCCGAGCCGCTGGCGGACGATCTCCAGTTCTTCCGGCCCCAGAGGTACCGCCGTGGTCACTTCGCCGACTGCGATCCCCCGACGCTCCAGCATCCGATCGTGGAAATCGAGATAAATCTGCGGCAGATAGCGAATTCGGCCGCGCTCGATCAGCAGTCCGATGAAGTTGCGCGACATCGGTAGGGCGTCCGTGCCGAGCAATTGATAGGCGGTTTCCCGCTTCTGATTCGCCGGTATTTGCGGGCTGTCGAAGTACGACGCGACCGCCGGATCGTCGAATGCCCCCGCAAGGGCACCGAGATCACGCTCCCAGCGGTCGAGCGTCCCCCCTTCGTCGGCCATCTCGAAAACCGCCTGGGCGTAGCGCCTGACGGCCGCTCCACTTGGCACGCCCAACCTCCCGAAGTACGAAGCACCCTGACGGGTATGATTACGACGATCGCCGTGCGGACCGGAGCGCGACGCTCAGCGCCCGCAGCGCCGGACCCTTAAGAGGCACGGCGGCTGGTATCCTGGACGTCGGCCTCGCGCAGCGTGCTGTCGATCAACTGCAAGTGCTTCTGCGAGTCAAGTTCTTGCCGCACCACCCGGCTGGCGGCGCGGATGACCAGATCCGCATAATCCTGACGCAGTTGCTCGCGGGCCGATTGCGTCTCCGCGCGGAGCTGCGCCAGCGACAACTGGAGCTGCTTATCCGCCTCGTCGCGCGCCACCTCGCGGGCCTGGGCGATCTGCTTATCGCCGATCTCGCGGGCGTTGGCGACGATCGTCTGCGCCTCGCGGCGCGCCTCGGTCAGGATCTCCTGGTTCCGCGTTTCCGTCTCGGCCAGCTGGCGCTCGATCCGGTCGGCCTGCTCCATGCTGGTGCGTACCCGTTCCGACCGCTGGTCGAGGACATTCAGGAGCGGCTGGTACGCGAAACGCCGGAGCAGGAGGATCAGGACGATGAACGCCAACAATTGCACGATCAGGGCCGAGACATTAATCCCTAGTGCTCCCATGGCCTCCCCACTTCGCTGCTGACAATCCTGCTGCCGCCAGCGCGATCATTCGTTTGGGAAGCGCGTCGTCCGAAGCGCCGGAGGCGGCAATCGGTATGGCGGCCAATCCGGCGCTTCGCGCGACGCGCTGCTGGGTTCGATCGCCGAGCGCTAGGCGGCGAAGATGATGATCAGCGCGATGACGAAGGCGTAAATTGCGACCGCCTCGGCCAGACCGGCACCGATGATCAGCGTCGTGCGAACGGCACCTTCCGCCTCCGGGTTGCGACCGATCGCTTCCATCGCGCCACGCACCGCCAGACCGATGCCCAGACCCGGACCGATGGCCCCGATCCCGATCGCCGCCGCTGCGGCGAAGAGCTTAGCAACCGCTGGATCGCTGGTGTTCAGAAACACGGTCTATGCCTCCCCTTCGTGTCGCGGCGTCCCGCAAGTGGGAGCGCCTACTCTTTATCACCATGCCCCGGACACTCGCCGGAAACATTGGGCCACACCGTGAACGTCGCGGCTTACGCCGCCAGATCGGCCAACTGCCGCTCCGCTGTGCCGAGCGCGCCATGCTCCTCGTGGTGCTCGCCGTGATCGCCGTGACCACCGGCACTCGCCACAGCGATATAGATGAGTGTCAGCAGGGAGAAGAGGAGCGCCTGGATGAAGCCGAAGAAGAGTTCCAGACCGTAGAAGAGCATCGGCACGACCCCCGCCAGGCCGAACGCCAACGGCGTGGTCAGCGCGATGATCACGGCCAGCAACACCTCGCCGCCGAAGACGTTCCCGAAGAGACGGGCCGAGAGCGAGATGATCCGCGAGAACTCGCCGATGAGGTGGAGCAGCGGAATCGGCGGGGCGATGAACTCTTTGAGGTAGCTGCCGACGCCGTGCGACCTGATGGCGAAGAATTGGACCGTGATGACGGCGATCAGCGCCATCGCGATCGTCATATTGAGGTCGGCGTTCGGGGCGCGCAGGAATGGCACCAGGACTTCACCTGCGACATTACAGCCGGGGGCGACGACGCCCTCTTCCGCCGCCGTGGTGAGCGCAGACCCGCCGACCGGGACCGTCGAGGCGACGAGCGCCGCCGAGCCGTGCTCACCCTCGGGATGTTCGCAGTAACCGATCGTGCCGACGCCGGGCAAGAGCCCGGCGTAATTTGCGGAGAGGATGAAGATGAACAGCGTGGCGATCAGCGGGAAGATCACCCGACCCTGCTTTTTCCCCGCCGTACCCTCGACGAGGTTGAGCAGCGATTCGATGACGAACTCGGCGAAATTCTGGGCACCGCGCGGCGCGGCGTACGCGGCGGTCGCGCCGCCCGTAGTCACGCGGCGTGTCGCGACCACGAAGAAGAGGATCAGCGCGATCATCACCAGGAACATCGTCAGCATCGAGTTGGAGATCGGCGAACCGAACAACTTCTCCGCTGCCAAGCTGACGTGCGGCTTATCGATTGCCGGAAAGATCAGGATACCCGACCCCATCAACTCCCCCCGCCTTTGTTGCCCGCCTTGCGTACGGGCCAATCATCGTCGCGCTTCCAGTCGTCGCGGTCCCAATCGTCCAGCGGTTCGGGCTCATCGTCCCAGGTATTTGCGGTCGCTGTCGGTTTGGTTGGCTGACCCGGTGCTGGCACAACTTTCGTTGCACGCGGTTTATACCCGATCGTGGCGATTTCGTAAAGGCTGTAGCCGATGGCGATGAACGAGAGAGCCATACCGATCAGCAGGAAGATCGGTTTGGTGCCGAAGCGGCTGTCGAGCCAGATCCCCCCGCCCATGAATACGGCGAAGGATCCCACAATCGTGAAACCGAATTGCATCGACAAGCCGATCAGGCGCAACCGTGTTTGCCTGAGTCGTTCCTGTTCGGCCTCGGAGAGTGGTGCGGCTATTTTCTTGCGCTTGCGCCCTGGCCCATCCCCATCCATCGGCGTCGCGCCTCCATCTGGACCCTTCTGATTGAGAATTCTATCACAATCTTTGGGGCGACTCAACAGCCGATGCGTGTCCCGTAATCGATCGCCCAGATGCGACCTACGCCGTTGCCGCGCCTTCTCCACTGTTCGTTAGGCAACAGCCCCTAGCGCGCCCGATCGGTCGCCCGCTTCAGGGGCGCGGGGTGAAGACCGAGAGCGCCGTGGTGCCGAAGATTTGTTCGCGATCGGCGGCGCTGAAATTCGGCAACGCTTCGAGTTCGGCCAAGGTCAGGCGCAGGGCGTTGGTGTATCCTTCGCGCCCGCTCACCGGCGGATAATCGCTGCCCCACATCATCCGTGTCGGCCCGAAGCTGTTATAGGCGCGGGCCAGATAATCCGGCAGGGGGCGCACGAACGGGAACGGCTCGGTCACCGGGATGGCGCGGCGGCAGAACTCCCCGAGCCCGGTGATCTTGATGTAGGTGTTCGGGAACCGGGCCAGCTCGAAGACCTTGAGGCGCGC
>DATCMP010000149.1:0-1717 GCA_036563365.1 Thermomicrobiales bacterium | reverse complement strand
GGATTTCTAGCGCCTCGGCGACCGCGCGCAGTTCATCCCACGCCTCGGCCTGCAGGACGCCGCTGCCGACGTAGAAGGCCGGGCGCTCTGCCCGCGCCAGCAACGCGGCGGCCCGCTTGATCAACGCCGGGTCGGCTGGCTGCGGCGTCGGGCGCTGGCCCCAATCGCCGGTGGAGCCGAGGTCAACTTCCTCGCGCTGCATCAGCACATCGGGCGGGATCTCCAGGCCCACCGGGGCGGGGCGACCACCACGCAACTGCGCGAACGCCTCCCGGATCAGGCCAGGGATCGCGCCGGGCGCGAGGGCGCGCCCGGTCCACTTCGTGACTGTATCGAGCACCGCTCGCTGGTCCTTGATCTCGTGCAATTCGCCCCGCCCCGAGCCGATTAACTCGGAGCGGATCTGCCCGGCGAGGCAGAGGACCGGCGACGAGCAGGCATAGGCGGTCGAGAGCCCCGCGCCGGCGTTCAAGACCCCCGGCCCCGGCACCACCAGGCAGGTGCCAACCTTGCCGGTGGCGCGGGCGTAGCCGTCGGCCATATACGAAGTCGCCTGTTCGTGCCGCGTGTGGATCACGCGAATCGTATCCTGCTCCTCGTGTAAGGCGTCGAAGGCCCAGTCGAGTTGCGCCCCGGGCAGGGCGAAGATCGTATCGATCCCCTCGCGCTTCAGGGATTGCACCAAAGCCTGCCCACCGGTCAGTTCAGCCATCCTTCCCTCCGCCCACGTATTAAAATTCCTGTCGCGCAATCATAGCCGAGCGCACGACAACGCGGAAATATTGCAGTACACTGCAACAATTGGCGCGATCCCTCCTATCGGGAGCACAGGCGTATGAACCGAACCGATCGACTGCTGGCGATTGTGCTGGAGTTGCAAGGGCGCGGGCAGGCGCGCGCGCACGATCTGGCCGCACACTTCGAGACGAGTAAACGCACGATCTATCGCGACATCGAGGCGTTGTGCGAGGCCGGGGTGCCGATCGTTGCCACACCGGGCCAGGGCTACACGCTGATGGAGGGTTATTTCCTCCCGCCACTCAGCTTCACCGCCGACGAAGCAACGACCCTCCTCCTCGGCGGCGATTTCGTCGCGGGCCAGTTCGACGCGCAGTATCGCGACGCCGTCGCCTCCGCCGGGCGCAAGATCGAGGCGGTCTTGCCGGAGCAACGCCGGAAAGAGCTGCGCGATATGCGCGAGAGTGTCCATGTCGTCACGCCGGAACCCGTGGCACCGCCGGCGTCGCTCGTGCCGGAACTCCTCGGCACGCTGCGCCGCGCGATCCTCGATCGCCGTACCGTGCGCTTCCGCTACCACGGCCGTTATGTCGGTGACGCCCACGCCGCCCTGAGCGAGCGATCCGCCGACCCGTATAGCCTGGTCCATGTTGCCGGGGCGTGGTATCTGATCGCCCACTGCCACCAACGCCACGCCCTCCGCAAGTTCCGGCTCGACCGGATCGAACGGCTGAGCCTGACCGACGATCGTTTTGTTCGCCCGGCCAATTTCCGCTTACCGGAAGAGCAGCACGCCCAGGACCGCCGGGTGATCGTGCGGGTCAGCTTCGCCGGGGAGGCGGCGCGGTGGGTGCGCGAGTCGCGCTATTTCTACATCGTCGCGCAGGAGGACACCGATACCGGACTCCTGGTAACCCTGCGCGTGCGCCGCGAGGAGGAGATCATCCCGTGGCTGCTTGGCTGGGGGCGGCAGGCGCGG
>DATCMP010000146.1:0-2419 GCA_036563365.1 Thermomicrobiales bacterium | reverse complement strand
GACCACTACGCGATGGCCGATCACGGGCCCGACCTGCTCGGCGAAGAGGCGCGCGAGCACGTCCGTTGGTCCACCTGCAGCGTAGGGGACGACCATACGTGTGGTGCGCGCGGGATCCTGAGCCCGGGCGAGCCTCGGAGCGGCCAGGGCGCCCGCCCCAGCGAGGAGCAGGTGACGTCTCTCGACCATGGTGTGTCCTCCCGTTGTTTTCTTCACACTGTCCCAGCACTTCGCAGGCGGGCTATTTCGGCATCGGTGCACCCAATCTCGGACAGGATCGCCGTCGTGTGCGCGCCGAGCGCCGGAACGTCCCCCATGGCGAGTTCGACATCGCCGAACTCCGTCGGCGGAAGTAGCGCACGCACCGGTCCCCCTGGTGTACCCACCTCGCGCCAGCGGTTGCGCGCCGCGAGTTGGGGGTGCGCCCAGACCTGCCCCGCGTCGTTCAACCGCCCGTTCGCGATCCCAGCCGCATCGAGCCGCACAGTAACGACCGCGCTGTCCAGCCCGGCAAAAACCGCCTCAATCGCTGCCGTCAACTCCACGCCGTTGGTGACGCGTGCGACATTCGTCGCGAAGCGTGGGTCGGCGGCCAGTTGCGGTTGGCCAAGCACGTCGCGGCAGAAGGTCGCCCACTCCCCATCGTTCTGGATGCCGAGGATTACCGCCCCGTCCGCGGTGCGGTAGGTGCCGTAGGGCTGGATATTCGGGTGCCCGCTGGCAAGGCGCGCGGGCGGTCCGCTGCCATATGCCGCCTGATAGAGTGCATGGCCCATCCACTCGGCGACCGCGTTGAGCATCGTCACCTGCAGGTGTGCGCCCCGTCCGGTGTTTCCGCGACGGACAAGTGCGGCCAGGATGCCGGAATAGGCGTACATTCCCGTGGCTATGTCCGCCGCCGAGATGCCTGCCCGCGCCGGGATCTCCGGCGTTCCCGTCACGCTCATGAGGCCGGCCTCGGCCTGAATCAGCAGGTCGTAGGCCTTGCGGGAAGCGTAGGGTCCCTCGCGCCCGTAGCCGGAGATGTCGCAGAGGATGAGGCGGGGATGCGCGGGCGAGAGCGCCGCATAGGACAGCCCGAGCCGGTCCGAGGCCCCGGGCGCCAGGTTCTGCACAACCACGTCCGAGCGCGCCACAAGGCGGGACAGGAGGTCGGCGGCGCCTGGCTTCTTCACGTCGAGCGTAAGGCTCCGCTTGCCGCGGTTCAGCCAGACGAAGAAGGAGGAGAGGCCGCGCACCGACTGGTCGTATCCGCGCGCGAAATCGCCCTTGCCCGGCCGCTCCACCTTGATCACCTCGGCTCCCATGTCGGCGAGGTGACGAGTCGCAATCGGTGCCGCCACGGCGTGCTCCAGCGCGAGCACCCGCAGTCCGGCGAGGGGAAGGTCCTGATGCACGGTAGCGCTCATCGGCGTGCCGCGCCGGCGCGCCGTGCGCATTTCCAGTTATCGGGGCCCTGGAGATCCCGGATCACAACCTGCGCCTCCCGACGTTTCCCTCGACCGGCGGCTCTCCGGCCGGCTGTCCCGACGGAAGATGTCGCGTCTCCCATATGACCGGAAGTGATTTGATTGCATAATTATATGCCATCTGAGCATAAGGACGCGCGCGGTGAAGCTGCACCAGCTTCGGACGATGCGGGAGGTCGCATCGCAGGGCTTCAGCCTCTCGCGCGCGGCGCGCCAGCTGAACGCCTCACAGCCGGGCCTCACGCGCCACCTACAGGAGCTGGAGAAACACCTCGGCGTGACGCTGTTCGTGCGCAGCGCGAAGCGCCTGATTGATCTCACTCCGGAGGGACGCGCTCTGCTCCCGATCGCCGTCCGGATCCTAGACGGGGCGGACGAGATGCACCGCGTGGCGCGAAACATGGCCGCAGGCGGCCAGGGCAGCGTCACCATTGCGACGATCGACACCCACGCCCGCTACGTCCTGCCGGGCATGATCGAGCGCCTGCTGCGCGACTTCCCGGCCCTCCAGCTCCGCCTGTTGCAGGGCAGCCGCATCCAGGTGGCGAACTGGATCCGCGACGGCGAGGCCGACATCTCCGTCGCCGCCCTGCCGAGCCAACCCTACCCGGACCTGATTTTCCTGCCCTGCTACGAGGTCCATCGCCTCGTCTTAACGCCTCCCGGCCACCCGCTCGCGCGTCTCCGCCGCCGGATCAGGCTGGAGGAGATTGCGAGCCATCCAATCATCACCTACGACCCTGCCTTCGAGGCCTGGGCAGGCATCCTCGGCGTCTTTCAGGCCAGCGGCCTCTCGTTGAACGTGGTACTCAGCGCGATCGACGTCGATATCATGAAGACCTATATCCGCTCGGGACTCGGCGTGGGCATTGTCGCCGACCTCGCCTACAGCCGCACGAACGACCGCGACCTCCGCGCGATCGACGCGCGGCACTTGTTTCCCTCGACCC
>DATCMP010000144.1:0-3146 GCA_036563365.1 Thermomicrobiales bacterium | reverse complement strand
ACCACCTCGACCAGCAAGGGCTGATCGATCGACGGCGGGCGGTCGCCTGGGGCGGCAGTGGCGGTGGCCTCGCCACCCTCTCGCTGCTGACGCAGAAGCCGGATGTCTTCAAGGCCGGGGTCGATCTCTACGGCGTCTCCAACTTCGTCTCGTTCGGCGAGCAGACCGATCGGCTGGCGCGCGGCCTCTTCCCGAGCGAACTGGGGCCGATGGCCGAGAACTTCGACCTCTACGAGCGCAACTCGCCGATCAACCACGCCGACAAGGTCAAGGCCCCGCTGCTGATCTTCCAGGGGCTCGATGATCGCCGCGTGCCGCCGCGCCAGTCCGAAGAGATGGTCGAGGCGATGCGGAAGGCGGGCAAGTACGTCGAATACGTCGAATACGCGGGCGAGGGTCACGGCTGGCGCAAGGTCGATACCGTGCTCGATTATCTCGCCAAGATGGAGGGCTTCTTGCAGAAGTACGTGATCGAGCGGTAAGGACACAAGCGAATGGGTAGGGCGGTTGAACCCAAAGCATAGTCGTGGGGTTCAACCGCCCGCTACACAAACCCACCGGAGGGTGAGGAGCGATGATCGGGCAACTCTCATGGTCTCGGGCGCTGGTTGAAGGCGGCGATGCTCGACAAAGTGTTGCATGAACGTCCGCAGTTTCGCTTCATCCGCACCAGTAACGCCGACTCCAATGCGGCTATGCTCGCGATTAATCATCAGCTTGGTATGAAGCCCTACATTGCGAACACGATTTGGCAAGTCAATCTCGGGGTAATCGGGCGTTACCGTGCTGAACAACCATAGAGCATCGGGACAGCGATTTAGCAGTGTGTTCCCCAATCGGTCTTTTATCTACCTCCGAAAGGAGACGCGCCGATGGGTATCCCTACCAGCCCGCAAGGCATCCCCGCGATCACACCACGATTGGTGCCAGATAACGTGCTTGAACCCGCTTTTTCCAAACAAGACGTCGTCGATTATGTCCTCGCCCATCCCGTCTCCGGTACGGGTAGAATCCAGACGGACAGCCCGATCACCGTTGAGAGCATTGAATTCTTGCCCGCACGCGAGGTCCATGCCAGGCTGAACACAACTAGTGGTCGGCCAGATGACGCACCGCTATGCCTGGTAACGATCCGTGGCTCGTTCAGCTTGCATGGTATGCGTGGCATGGCTCCATTACACGGCACTACGGTGGTGCAAGTTTACGACGCCCGAACCGGCTTCTTCTTGTTGCAGGGGGCTGATGCGAAATAAGCGCGCACAATGTCGAGAGACGCCGTAGGGGCCGGGAGCAATTACGGTTCCTGCGGCGTGGCTGATGTGACGAGCTCGCGGCTTCGCGCCGCCGCTTCTGGACGACGTACTCAGTGTGGACAATGCGATGCCCCGTATACCCGCTGCCAGGAATACGGGGCGTTTTGTATTCGTAACACTGTGCATATTGCGCCGTGTGAGGGTTATCCGCCGCCCCCGAAGTGATCGAATGCCCCGCCGCCGATCGCCTCGTCGGCACCATCGGCATGGCGCAACGTGATCGGCGGGCCGCTCACAGGCACGGGAAGCATTTCGCCGATGATCGCGGGGGCGGGGAGATTCTGGGCGGCGCAGAGGGCGCGGAGGCGATCGATGACGGCGGCGGGCGCGGCGAAGAGGAGTTCGTAGTCCTCGCCGCCGCGCGTGGCGAGATTGAGCCAGTCGTCCGGGAGCTGTTCGCGCACGTCGGCTGGCACCGGCAGCGCCGCCGCATCGATCCGCGCGCCGACCTTGCTGCGCGCGCAGATCTTGGCGAGGTCGCCGAACAACCCATCGCTCAGGTCCATCGCCACGCGCACCCCCGCCGCGACGAGCGTGCGCCCGTAGGCGATCTGAGGGGTAGGGCGGTGGTGGGCGGCGAGAAAGTCGTGAGTCATGAGTCGTGAGTCGTGAGCCGGCGGAGGCGTAGGTGGTGATTGGGTGGCAAGCATTGCGTCGTTATCGCGTGCCGATTCCTCTCTCGACTCTCGACTCACGACTGTCGACTGAAGCAGCAGCTTCAACCCCGCCGCCGAGAGCCCGAGGGGGCCGCTCGTCGCCAGGAGATCGCCGGGACGGGCGGCGTCGCGGGTGAGGAGGCGACCGGCTGCTTCGGGCCAGCTTTCGCCGATAACGGTGAGATGGAGGCCGAGACGTTCGGGCGAGGCCACGATGTCGCCGCCCGCGATGGTGACGTTGTGCCGCGCGGCGAGTGTGCCGAGCCCGCGATAGAGATCGAGGAGGTCGGCGACCCGTTCCTGCCCGGTCAGGCCGAGCGAGATCGTCGCCAGGCGCGGGCGAGCACCCATCGCCGCGATGTCGCTGAGATTGACCGCGAGCGCCTTGTGTCCCAGGTCGTGCCAGGTCGTCCAGTCGAGCCGGAAATGGATCCCAGCGATCAGGCTGTCGGTCGTGATCACGGCGCGGGTGTCGGGGGTCGGCGTCCAGATCGCGGCGTCATCGCCGATGCCGAGCAAATCCGGCGCGGCGGCAGCCCCGACCTCGGCCAACGCCCCCGCGAGCCGATCGATCAGCGCGAACTCGCCGAACGTGGCGACAGTCTGTGCGTCGTTGTCGCTGGTCATGCCCCCTCGTTCATACGGGCTACCACTTGCCTCGGCGGGCGGTCAGGGTAATGGCATCCAGGCGGGTGACCAGTTGTTGCCCTTGTCGGCGGTGAGATTCTTGGGGATGTACGCCTGCGTCCCGGGCGTCGGCTCCACCCCCAGCAGCATGATATTCGATGCGGTCGGGGTGGGTTTTTGCGTGTCGGTCAGGTAGACGATCCAGCGGCCATCGGGCGATGGGCGCGGGGCGGCGTCGGCGCTCCCGGACGTCAACTGCGTGCGGGCCTTCTCCCCGGCAGGCGCCGCGCTCGTGATCAGCCAGAGCCCGGCGGTCCCGTCCGAGGTTGGCGGCGCATCGCTGCCGACTTTCAGCCGTCCCTGGCCGTCGGTCACGCCCCCCGCACCGTGGACGAGGACGAGGCGGCGGTTATCGGGCAACCAGGCGAAATCGTGCTCGTAGCGACGCCCGCGCACCGCTTCGTTGAGCGGGAGCGCCGTGCCCGTGGTCAGGTCGAGGAGCGAGGTGATCTGGTCGTCGCTGAGCGGGGGGCCGGCGAAGGTCGCGCGC
>DATCMP010000122.1:0-11359 GCA_036563365.1 Thermomicrobiales bacterium | reverse complement strand
TCGCGCGCGGAGCGCTTCTTGCTACCCGCCGCCTTTTCCTTGGCCGGCGGCTCGTAGAAGAACGCGCCCGGCGTATCCTCATCGGCGGTGAACTGCGCGTATTGCGGCGACTCCAGCGCCTCGCGCAGCGAGCGTAGGCTGAATGGTCGCTCGATGTTGACGATCGGGAGCAGTTCTTCCGGCGCGGACCAGTAACGTGGCTCCGACTTGGTGCCGACATTTTCCGCGACCCGCTCGAACGCGGTACCGATCACCGTATCAATCCGGCGACGCTCCTTGTCATCCAGCGGCTTGATGTTGTTGAGACGCGGGTAACGGCTCTCGGTCAGCAACCACGCATCATCGGTCTGCTGCGCCAAAGCCTGCGGGCGGAAGACGTACCGGTTGCGTCGCTCGTCGATTTGCAGGACCCGCTCTTCGCGAGCCGGCACCGCCGCGTAGCGGATCACGAACTGACCGTCGTTATTCGGGGTCCGTTCGATCGTCAGGATCGCCCCCGGTACCACATTCTCACGGTAGAACTCATCGAACCCGACGAGGTAACCGCCGCGATTGCCGGTCGGGAAACGCAACTCGGCCAGGAACGTGGCGTAGAGTTGCGGCACCTCGAAACGGATCGTGGCCGTCTTCTGATCCTCCAGATACGCCGTCGGGAAGAAGCGCTTCAGCGCACCATCGAGCGGGAGCAAGCCATAGACCCACTCGAAGAAGGTCAGGGTGTGCGTCACGGTAGCACCGGGCTCCTCGACAACCGGTTCATCGAGCAGATAGCGATAATCGGTCCCCAGCTCGCTCGCCTTCCGCAAGGTCGTCCCCAGCGGCGCGAGGCCGACGGTTGACCACAGGCGCGAGTCGCGCGTCCCCACGAACTCGAACTCGCGCTTCTCGCGGGAAAGGCGATAGTTGATCGAGAAACGGGCAGCCTCGTAGGTGGGGTCGTTCGGTCGGCGGTTGAAGAGCGCCTGCAACAGTTGCTCGTCGCTCAGCGGCTCGTTCGTCTCCACGATGTATTCGCGCACGCGCCGTAAATCGCCACGGCTATACCGGTCGACCATATCCTCGGCGAAGTAGCGATCGCCGAAGGAGACGAAGCGATCATCGAGTTCCAGGCGTGTCGCCAGCGCGGCGCGCACCTGCTCGACCGACAACTCATCGAGGGCGGCGGGCGTGGCGGGTGCAGCGACTGGCGCAACCGGCAGCGGTGAGCCCATCGGCGCAATCGTATCGGCGGCGGTCGGCACGGCGGCAACCACGACATCCGCGCCGCCGGTCGGTGGGGCGGTCGGTTCGAGTGCCGGGATCCCGGGGGTCGGGGCCACAGACTCGACCACGTCGGCCTCACCAAGTTCAGCGTCATCGAAGAGTTCGGGGAAGACCGGGCGTTGCGACCAGCCTTCCGCGATCATCGGCGCGGGTTTCCGGGGCGCGGCAACCGGCGGCGGCGGCGCGGCGACCGGGTCCATAAATCGCTTCGCCAGCGAGTGGGAGGTATCGATCACCGCCGCCACCGGCAGGGCACCGTCGCGCGTGGTGACGAACGCCACCACACCATCGTCGGTCTCTTCACGCGCGAAGATCGCCGCGTTCTTCGTCATCGCGGCCTCGACGAGGGCCACCAAAGCGTCGCGGTCACCATCGGCGGTCTTACGCTGTGTCGCCAAAAACCCGACGAGATCATCGCGCTTCAACCGGATCGGCGCGGTGGTAGGGAAAAATCTCCCCTGAAAACGAGCCAGTGTAAAGACCTGTTCGGCGAGTTGTCGCTCTTCGTCTGTCCCCTCGAACGTCACCGTTGGCTGCGTAGCCTGCATCCGTTTCCGTCGCCCTTCTATAATCGATCGCGAATCGATCATGATCGATCACGACATCCGCCGGTCACCCCAACATGTAGGGCCTGCCCAGCCTCGCAAGCGAGGCTGACCGTCTATTTAACCTCGCTGGAGGATCGCCGTCAGATCATCCAGCGTCAGCGGCCTCAGCCCGCGGCGAAATGTCTGCAGCAGACGCTGCAACATCGCCTCGGTGATCTCGACTTCGCGCTCTTCCATTTTCACTATTCTCCGCCGCTGAACAACACAAACCGGCTGGACACGCCAGCCTGATCGCTAGAGATTGTACTGGTATTACGCGCCTCTTTCAAGCGCGGCAGAGCAGGGAAATATACGGGGGGCGGGCGGTTGAACCCGCCCGCCCTGCCCGATTCGACCCCTTTAATTCACCCGGCAGATCGGCTCGCCACCGTTCAGCACCTGGGTGACGTTGAGCAAGGCTAACTCCAGCGCGCGTTCGTTCGACTCGAAGGTAGTCCCCCCCAGATGGGGCATCATCATCACATTCGGCAGATCGAGATAGGGGTTCTGCGGGTGCGGCTCGGTCTCGAAGACATCGAGCCCCGCCCCGGCGATCATCCGCTCCCGTAACGCGCCGACCAGCGCCGATTCTTTGACGATCGGCCCGCGCGCCGTGTTGATCAGGAAGGCGGAGGGCTTCATCATCTCAAGGGCCGCCTCGTCGATCATCCCGCGCGTCTGCTCGTTCAGCGGGCAATGGAGCGAGAGGAAGTCCGATTCGCGCAGGAGCCGGGCCAGCGGCACGTAGCTGATCTCGTTCTGATCGGCGAAGGTGATGTCCCATTTAATGTCGGTTGCCAGCACGCGCATCCCGAAGCCGCGCCCGATCAGCGCCGTGCTCTTACCGACGCGCCCGAGGCCGACGATCCCCAGCGTCTTGCCCCACAGCTCCGGCCCGACGAGACGCGGCCAACCGCCCTCGCGCATCGCGCTATCGGCCTCGCGAACATGGCGGGCCAAATTCAGCATGAAGGCAAACGCCAGCTCGGAGACGGCGTGATTATTCGCCCCGGCGCAGATGCAGACGACGATCCCGCGCCGAGCCGCTTCCTCCGCATCGATATGATCGTAGCCGACCCCCTGCGCGCTGACGACGCGCAACCCCGGCGCGGCGTCGAAGACCGCCGCATCAACGGTCGTCAGTCCCGGGACGTAACCGTGCGCGTCTTTGATGAGTTCGAGGACTTCCGCGCTGTTGAGCAGTCGCGAGCGGTCGTGCTCGATCAGCTCGCAGCCACGCTCGCGCAGGAAAGCGCGCACGTAATCCTCTTTCCCGGCAACGCGCGGCGAATTCATCAATACCTTATAGGCCACCCCGCCCCCCTTTCGACCACATACCCTACGTTCAAACCAGGCGGGCGCATTGTACGCCAAACAGCCCGCGAGCGCGTGCAACATCAGCCGCCATCGTGCGTTGATTAAGTTGTACAACAGCAAGCGGCCACGCTCGACTGATAGGGCGTCCCCTCCTGAGGACGTGGCCCGCGTCACGAGGGGCGCGGATGACGGGCCGCAATTCACCAGAAAGTCATGGTCGAGCGTACTGGTAGTAGCACCCGCCGCCTTGCTAGAATTGGCTGATATGACGATTCACGAAGTCGCTCCCCCCGAGCCCGCGGTCGAGGAGATGCCGGCCCCACCGCCCGTGGCCCGGCGTTCCGTCGCGCCCGCGATTATCCTTGGTTTACTCCTCCTGATTGGGGCGTATTTCCGCTTCATCGGGCTCAACTGGGATGATGGCAAACTCCTCCATCCCGACGAGTTGCACGTCACCGATGTGATCACCAACCGGATTCACGCGCCGGACCTCGGCCTGTTGTTCGATCCCGACCGCAGCCCGCTCAATCCCCGGTCGGTCGATCCGCGCGCGCTCCAACCGGAATCGAACGTTGCCCCGCGCCCGCGCCAGTTCGCCTACGGCAGCCTGCCACTCTTCGCCACCGATTTCGTCGCCTGGCTCTGGGGCAAGGTCACGACCGAGAACTGGAATGAATTCTGGTCGATCTTCCGCGTCGGGCGGGCGCTGACCGCCTTCGTTGACCTGATGACGATCCTCCTGGCATACGGGCTCGCGCGACGCGCCTGGGGGACCACGGCGGGATTACTGACCGCCGCGTTCGTCACGGTGGCGACGATGCACATTCAACTGGCCCATTTCTTCGTGATGGATAGCTGGACCGCCGCCTTCGTCACCGCGACCCTCTGGGCCACCCTGGTCGCCACTCGGCGTGGCACGCCACGCGCCTTCGCGCTGGCCGGCTTCCTGGCCGGGTGCGCGGTGGCGACCAAGGCGACGGTCGTGATCATCGGGTTCCCACTCCTCGTCGCGGCGTTCCTCGCGGCGCTCAGGCCACCGGATCATGCCGCCGAATATGGCATTGATTGGACGATCGGGGACATCCTGCCCCGCTTCCTGCGCGCGGCGCTGATCGCCGGTGCGGCAGCGGGGATCGCCTTCTTCCTCTTCGAGCCCTACGCGATCCTCAACCCGACGATCTACATCCGCGACATCGGCGAGCAGAGCGCGATCATCAGCGGCAAGCTCGATGTCCCGTATACCCGACAATATATCGGCACGCTGCCGCTGGTCTATCAGGCGAAGAATCTGGTCGGCTGGGAGCTAGGGCCGCTGCTCGGTGTGACGGCGTTGGCCGGCTTCGCCTGGGCGGGCTGGCGGGCGGTTCGGCGACGGAGCACGATGGAGATCGTGCTGCTGTCCTGGGTCATCCCTTATCTCCTCCTCCTGGCTCTTAATGAGGCGAAGTTCCCGCGTTATCTCCTGGCGATCAGCCCGATCCTCTGCGGCTTTGCGGCCAAGCTGCTCGTCGATCTCGGGGCGTTCGCCCCGCGGGCAGCGGCGCGGATGGCAGCGCTGCCCGACCAGATGCGCGAATCGGGGATCGGCGGCTGGCGGCGGATCACGGCGACAAGCGTTGCCAGCATTGTCCTCGTCGGGACGTTCCTGACGGCGCTGGCTTTCTCCGCGATCTACCGCCAGCCGCACACACAGATCGCGGCCTCGGAGTGGATTTACGCCAACATCCCGAAAGAATCGTCGCTCTCCGCCGAATACTGGGATCGGGGCATACCATTGCCCCTCGATGGCGGTCGCGATCCGGGGTTCTACGGATACAAGGCGGTTTCGTTCGATTTTTATAGCGATACGCCCGCCTGCGATCGCTCGGAGGGCAAGATCCCGCCGGAAGAGCTCTGTCGCCCGAACAATGCGGCGACGCTCGAATACCTGATGGGAAAGCTGGAAGATACCGATTATCTGGTCGAGGCGACGAACCGGATTTATGGCGCGATCCCGCACACCCCGTGGCGTTCCCCCGTGCAGCAGCAGTTCTTCGAGCTCCTCTTCGCCGGTCGCCTCGGCTACTCCCTGGCCTACGAGGGCACCTCATTCCCCTCGCTCGGGCCGTTGCGGTTCGATGACAGCTTCATGGATGAGAGCTTCACCGTCTACGATCACCCGCGCGTCCTGATCTTCAAGAAAGACCGCCAGCTCAGCCGCGACGAGTTGCGCGCCCTATTCGCCCCCGCCCTCGCCCGCCCCCTCTCGCCGACACGCTACCCGCAGGGCGACGCGAAGAAGCCGCTGATCCTGACGCAACTGGTCGATCGCCTCCCGGTGGTCGCCGACTACGGCTGGAACCGCACGGTTGGCAGCAACGGGATCGCGGCGGTCTTGCTCTGGCTGCTGGCGATCGAAGTCCTCGGGCTGCTGGCCCTCCCGCTGACCCTCTGGATCTTCGCCCGCTTCCCGGATGGGGGCTGGGGCTTGAGCAAGGCGGTCGGCTGGCTCCTGTTCGCCTACCCGATCTGGCTCCTGGCGAGCTTACGGCTCGGGCAGTTCACCCTGCCCTATCTGCTGATCGTCCTGGGGATCGGCGCGGCCCTCGCCGCGCTGGCGATCTTCCGCTGGCGCGACCATTATCGCGCCACCCTACGTGCCGCACGCCCGATGATCATCCTCTCGGAACTCGTCTTCTTGGCGGCGGGCGGCTTTTTCCTCTCCTTGCGCGTGCGCGACCCCGATCTCTGGCACAGCTTCTACGGCGGCGAGAAGCCGATGGAGTTGGCGCACCTCAACGCCATCCTGCGGAGCGCCAACTTCCCGCCCTACGATCCCTGGTTCGCCGACGGCACGATCAACTACTACTATTACGGACAGTATCTCGTCGCCACCCTCGTCAAGCTGACCGGTATCCCGGTCGAGATCGCCTTTAACCTCGGCCTGGCGCTGGTCGGTGGTTTAATCGGCGCGACAGCATTCAGCGTCGCCGGGGCACTCGCCGCGTTGGCGTTGCGCCGTCGCGCCCGGCGTGGCACGATCGCGGCGTTCAGCGTGCTCGGCACGATCCTGTTCGTCGGGATCGGCAACCTCGATGGGATCGCGCGCGTCCTCGGGCGACTGCGCGATGGAGGTGGTCCGCCCTTCGTCTTCGACAATTTTGTCTGGGGCGGCAGCCGCACGATTGATGGCGCGATCACCGAGTTCCCCTACTTCTCGCTCCTCTACGCCGACCTCCACGCGCATGTCATCGCCCTGCCGCTGACCCTGCTGGCGATCGGGATCGGCGTCGCGCTCGCCGGTCGCCCGATGCCACCCGGCCGGTCGGGCTGGTCCGACACCGGGGCCACGCTGCGTGCCTTCGGCCCGGCGCTCGCGCTGCTCGCGGTGACCCTCGGCGCGGTCGCCTGCACGAACTCCTGGGATGTGCCAACCTATCTGCTCGTCACCGGTGCAGGGCTGTTCCACGCGCTCGGGCGGGGTGACCGACAGCTCGACCCGCTGGCAATCATTCGCCGTCTCGCCCTGGCCGCGATCGGGACGCTGGCGACCGGGGCGGGCGCGTACATCCTCTATTACCCGTTCTTCAGCCACTATAAAGCGTTGTTCAGCCAGTTAGCGCGTACCCGCATCCCGACGCAGTTGACGCAGTACCTCGATCACTTCGGCCTGTTCCTAGCGATAATCATGGTCGTCCTGATCGGCGGCTTCCTCAACTATCTGCCGCGTCGGCGTGGCCGGTCGATCATCCTCGGCGGCTGCCTCCTGGCCCTGATCGCCGCGGTCATCGGCTGGCGTTCGACCGCGTTGACCGCCTGGATCGCCGATAACACCCGCCTCTTCGGGTTCGGGATGCCGCTCCCTGAGAATACCAAGGTGAGCGGCGTCACCCCCGCCCTCCTCGCCTTCTGCCTCGTGCTGCTGCTCACCCTCTGGGTGTTGGCCTGGGGCGAGACACGCTTCCAGATGCCGTTGGCCCTCTTGATCGCCGGGGTCGGCGTCACGCTCGGGCCGGAACTGGTGTACGTCGCCGACAACTTGCAGAACAGCGACTTCGAGCGGATGAACACCATCTTCAAGTTTTACATGCAGGGCTGGAGCCTCTTCGCTCTCGGCGGGCTCGGCGCGCTCGCCTGGCTCTGGGAGACCGCGCCGCGTTGGTCGGTCGCGCCGTTCCGTCGGTGGATGGGGCGGCGTGATCGGCGCTTCAACGCGGTGACGTTGCGCGGCGTCCTCGCCGGTGTGTTGGCGATCCTGCTCTGTGTCTCGTTCACCTACCCGGTCATCGCTACCCCGATCCGGCTCAACGTCCGCTTCCCGATGCCGGACAATCTCGGGCCGACCCTCAACGGCTACCGGTGGATGGAGTACGGCACCGTGCCGAACGAATACCCGAACACCGACTGCGGAGGCTACCTCTCTTACGCGGACGATTATGCCGCGATCCAGTGGCTCAACACGCAGATCGTCGGGACGCCCGTACTCGCCGAGGCCAGCATCGGCCCCTATCGCGGCAACGGCTCGCGCTTCGCGATCAATACCGGTCTGCCCACGATCCTCGGCTGGGACAACCACGAAACCCAGCAGCGCCCGGTCGAGGGGATCGCGATCCGCAGTGACGACGTGCGGAACCTCTACAACTCCACCGATGAGGGCCGGAAATTGGCGATCCTCCAGCGGTATCACGTCTCCTACATCGTCGTCGGCTCGGTCGAGCGACACTGGTATTACGCCTCCCCCAACCGGCCACCGTGCGCCGACCCCTACGCCTCGAAAGACGGCCTGGCGAAACTGGAGGGGATGGCTGGGCGCTACCTGACGCCGGTCTTCCAGTCTGGCGAGACCACGATCTACCGCGTCCTCCCCGCCGCGAATTCCTCCGGGGTGGCGGCCGGCAACCCCGACACCCGCCCTAACACACAGGGAGCGCCGCCAACGACGGGGAACAGCACCCCATGAGCGACCTCGGCTATATCGCGCGCTGGCTCGTCGCCCTCGAATTGCTCGGCTGGGGGCTGTACCCGCTGCTGTACCTCGCCACGCCGGGCCTGCGCGACCGTGGGTTGACCCTGGCGAAGCCGTTCGCCCTCCTCCTCTTCGTCTACCCGGTCTGGTTCATCGCCTCGCTCGGTCTGCCGCTCTTCACCGGGCCGATCCTGGCGCTCGTGGGGTCGCTACTCGCGATCGTCGGGTGGGGGATCGCCTTAGCGAGGGGCGCGAGGACAAGACCACCGCTTGAAGGAGCTGATCGCGCGGCGGCAAGGCCAGCAAGCCGATCGCTCAGCACCTTCCTGCGCGACTCGTGGCATTATGTCGCTCTAAGTGAGGCTATCTTCATCGGTGGCTTTCTCTTTTATGTCTGGTTACGGAGTTATAATCCGCAGATTCTTGGGACGGAGAAGCCGATGGAGATCGGCTTCCTCTCCGCCGCCGCCCGCGACACGACGCTGCCACCGCGCGACCCCTGGTTGAGCGGCTACGGGATCAACTACTACTATCTCGGCTTCGTCCTGATCGCGGCACTGGCGAAAGTGACCGCGATCTCCTCCTCGATCGCCTTCAACCTCGGCCTCGCCACCGTCTTCGCGATGGCCCTCAGCGGAGGCAGCGGCGTGTTGGCGAACCTCGTCGCCGTCGCCCGCGACGGTGAGCGGCGGATACCGCGCGCTAGTACGCTGGCGATCGGCCTGCTCGGTGGTTACCTGCTGGTCTTCGCCGGCAATATGTACGCCGCCCGCGACGTGCTGACGAAGGGGCGGGCGGCGATCGACGAGTGGTGGTGGGGCGGCCTCGGCTGGAAGTCGTCGCGCGTGGTGATCGACAGCGGCTTCCCCGCCGCGATCTTCGGCCCGAACGCGCAACCATCGGACACAATCACCGAGTTCCCTTTCTTCAGCTTCATCCTCGGCGATCTCCACGCCCACGTCCTCGCCCTCCCCTTCACCCTGCTGGCGCTGGCGCTGGCGCTCGATATCTTCTTCGCGCCCCTTTTCGCGGTAGGTACTGGCGCTGGGCGTGGGTGGCGGGCGTTCGTCCCATCATTCGGCAGCACCGCCCGGTTAGCGCTGGCCGCCCTGGTGATCGGCGGGCTCTACGCGCTGAATAGCTGGGATCTGCCGACCTATGCGGTGATCTACCTCGCGGCAGGGGCATTGCCGCTCCTGGCCGCTGGTCGGGTGCCCGGTCGACGGGAATGGCTGGCGGCGGCGGTCTTTGCAGTCGGCTGCTTCGCGCTCTATCTGCCGTTCCACGCGCAGTTCACGTCGCTCGTTGGGGGCCAGCCGTTCGACCTGCCGGAACCACTGGCCTCGATCCCGTTGCTCTCGAAGATCTCGACGATCCTCGGGGTCGTGATCTGGCGCAAAACCCCGATCGATCAGTTCTTCACGGTCTACTTGCTGCCGTGGGTCGCGGGCGTCCTCTTCCTCACCTGGCGCTGGCGCGAGGGGCGCAAGGGCGGAGCGGCGAGCGGCTACACCCAGCCGATCCTCATCGTCCTGGCCTTGGCGCTCGTCGCGACGATCATCCAGATGCCGGTCCTCTTGCTCGCCGGGGTCATCCTCCTCCTCGCGGGGGCGACCTACCGGCAGGGGTGGGTGACGCGCGACGGGTTACCGGGTCGCGGCGACGCCGATCTCTTCGCGCTCGGCCTCTTCGCCGCCGCCTTCGCGCTGGTCCTGCTGACCGAAGTCTTCTTCATCCACGACGTTTTCGGCAATCGGATGAACACGATCTTTAAGGTCTACTATCAAGCCTGGACCTTGCTGGCGGTCGCCGGGGGCTACGCGATCGTGCGTATCCTGGCGTTCCGACCGCAGCTACGGGCCGATCGCTGGCGGATCCCCGCCTCGGCGGCGCTCGCGCTGCTGGTCGTGGCGACGGTCGCCTACCCGATCGTCGGGTCGCGGGCGCGTACCGAGGAGTTCCGGACCCCTGGCAGCCTCGATGGGCTCGACTTCGTCCGCACGGCGCAACCCGAAGAATGGCGCGGGATCACCTGGGTGCGCGACAACGTCCCAGCCGGCACGGTCGTCGCCGAGGCACCCGGCTGCTCCTACGGCGAGTTCTATGGGATCCCCCACGATCGCGTCTCCGCCTTCGCGGGGGTGACCACGCCGCTCGGTTGGGGGGGGCACGAGTCCCAATGGCGGGGCGGTTCACCGGCGATGGTGGCGGCACTCGGCCCGCGCGGCGAAGAAGTCAATCGCCTCTACAACACCACCGACCCCGTCGAGGCGACGGCGATCATGGATCGTTACGATATTCGGTACGTCTATGTCGGGCTCTTCGAGCGCGTCGGCTACAGCGCGGGTGGGATCGGTGCCGACTGTAAGGCTGGTGGCGGCTACACCCAGGAAGGGCTCGCCAAGTTCGATACGCTGATGGATCGCGCCTTCGCCACCCCCGGCGGCAACGTGGTCATTTACAAACGTCGTTGAACACCCGACCACGCCCGTTATTCGGCGCCAGGGTTGACCAGCACGCAGATCATGGCACCCCTCTTGCGCCGATCTTCGATCAAGCGGGACGTTTGTCCCCGAAGAGCGCAGCGCGTGGAGGGTGCAGATAATGCCGAGATCCGATGATCGCAGCCCCGGTGATGGCCGCCAGCCGTATTCCGATATCGGTGGCGTAGCGGCACGACACGCGGAGACACACGATGTTCGCCGCGAAGAGTTGACCAACCCGACCGGCCCGGATCGCAGCGCCGAAGAATTCGCCGAGGATCTGGTCCCAGCAACGCCAGCGAACGAGCTCCATACCCACAGCGAAGACAGCACCGCTGCAACCGATGATAAGGATTTGCACGCACAGCTACCGGAATTGACGAATGATGTGCTCGGGCGCTTATCGATCGTGAACACGGGGACACGCCTCGAACAGGGCGGCACCTACCTCGATCTGAATGCGCGCGAGCAGGGGCCGTTTACAGCGCTCGGCGGTCAGGAAGCCGAGGCGAATAATCGGTATGTCGCGAAGAAGGATACCGATTATGAGTTGTGGAACATCTTGGTTGGTGAGGAACGGTAAGCGGCGCGATCTTCCGAATCGATTGTGACGAAAGCCGAGGGGCGGGGAGGATCAGTGATCTTCCCCGCCCCTATTCGGATACCAATAGATCGCTCGTTTCCGCCCTTGCTGGCGATGAGGAAGGGATGGCCTCGGCAAGCAACGGGAGGAACAGGGTGAAGGTCGCGCCCCGGCCGGAGCC
>DATCMP010000103.1:0-3884 GCA_036563365.1 Thermomicrobiales bacterium | reverse complement strand
GGGCTGCTGATCATCCCCCTGCTGCTGCCGATCGCGTTGCACGGGATCGATCGCCGGGCGCGCGGTCGACGGGTCGCCGCCGCCGCCGTGCGGGTGATCCTGGTCGTCGCGGCGATCCTCGCATTAGCCAGCCCCTCGATCGTCCGCGCCTCCGATCGCCTGGCGACGATCTTCCTGGTCGATGCCTCGGATAGTGTCGGGCCGGGCGGCACAACAACCGCGCGCGACTTCATCAAGGGGGCGCTGGCGACGATGCCGCAAGGCGATGTCGCGGGGATCGTCGTCTTTGGCAACAACGCGCTCGTCGAGCGGTCGGTCAGCGAAGATCCCGATCTCGGGCCACTCCTCTCGAAGCCGCAGACCGGGCAGACCGATCTGGCCGGGGCGGTACGCCTCGGCCTCGCGCTGTTCCCCGAGGGTCACGCGCGTCGCATCGTCCTCCTCTCCGATGGGCAGCAGACGAAAGGCGATCTCGTCGCCGCCGCCAACGCCGCCGCCGCCTCCGGGGTGGAGATTTCCACCCGTACCCTCAACGTCGCCCAGGGTGACGAAACTTTGGTGAGCGAGGTACGCGCCCCGGCGCGGGCGCGCGAGGGCGAGGCGATCGACATCTTCGTGACGATCCAGAGCACCCGCGGCGGCACGGCCCAGGTGCGCCTCTTCGCCGATGGGGACTTGATCACGGAGCAGACGGTCGAACTGAAGATCGGCGACAACCCCTACAAGTTCACCATCCCGCAGTCCGGCGCGGGTTTCCATCGTTTCCGTGCGGAGGTCAAGGCACCAGCGGACACCCATTGGCAGAACAACTCCGCTTCGGCCTTCACCGATGTGAAAGGCCGGGCGCACGTCCTCGTCCTCGAAGGGACACCGGGCGAGGGGACGAACCTGGTGACCGCGCTGCGCGCGACCGGCTACGTGGTCGATCAGCTCGCCGCCGACCGACTCCCGGGGAACCTGGCCGAGTTGGTGCAGTTCGACGCCGTCCTCATGGTCAACACGCCCGTGGAAGCCCTGGGCGGGCGGGCGGCGGTCTTGCAAAGTTATGTGCGCGACCTCGGGCGCGGGCTGATCGTCGTCGGCGGCGAGCGAGCATACGGGCCGGGTGGCTATGCCGGTACGGTGCTCGAAGAGATCCTGCCGGTGCGGATGGAGATCCGCAATGGGGTGATCAATCCGCCGGTCAGCCTCGTCTTCGCGATCGACAAGTCGGGCAGTATGTCCAGTTCGGGGTCCGGCGGCACCGGTGGGATCTCGCAAATGGATCTCGCCAAGGAAGCCGCCTATCGCGCGGTGAAGTTGTTGCAACCGCAGGACGAGGTGGGGATCGTCGCCTTCGACGGCTCGGCCTACGTCGTCGCGCCGCGCAAGCCATTGCGTGATCAGCCGCAAATCGCGAACCAGATCGGCGCACTCGCGGCGGGCGGCGGCACCGACATCCGCGCCGGCCTGGAGGAAGCGCTCAATCAGCAGGCGGGGAGCGCCGCCAAGGTACGCCACATCATCCTGGTAACCGACGGCCAATCATCGAACAATTTCGCCGATCTCGTCACACAGATGAACGGCGCGGGGATCACCCTCTCGGTGATCGGTGTCGGGCAAGGGGTCGCAACGTATTTGCCGCAACTCGCCGCGTCCGGAAATGGGCGGTATTATTTCGCCGCCGATCCGTCGCAACTCCCCGACATCTTCCTCAAGGAAACGCGGCTGGCGCTGCGCTCCTACTTCGTCGAGGGCGACATCGGTCCGCAACTCGGCGGCGCGACGCCGATCACCGAGAGTTTCGCCAGCGCGCCGAATCTGAAAGGGTATGTCGGCACGACCGCCAAGCCGACAGCCGTCACCGGCCTCGTCTCGTCGCAGGGCGATCCGTTGCTGGCGCAGTGGCAATACGGCCTCGGGCGCGTCGTCGCCTGGACGAGCGACGCCAAAGGCCAATGGGCGACCGACTGGCTCTCCTGGCCCGGTTTCGCCAACTTCTGGTCGCGCACCGTCGGCTGGACGATCAGCAGCGCGCCGCAGGATCTCCAGTTAAACACGCGGATCGAGGGCGAGCGGACCCTCGTCACGGTCGATGCGCGCGATCCGTCCGGGAGCTATCGCAACGGCCTCGGCGTCGGCGGCACGCTCGTCGGGCCGGATGGTACGCCGCGCGAGATCGCGCTCCGTCAGACGGCCCCCGGGCGCTACGAAGGCGATCTCGGCTCGCTCAATGAAGGGGCGCATCTCTTGGCGATCGTGGCGCGCGATGAGCAAGGGACGCCCCAGGCCGCGACCAGTGGCGGGGTGATCGTCCCCTACTCGCCAGAATACGCAGTGCCGCGCGGCGATCGCAGCGCCCTGGCGCGGGCGCGTGAACTGACCGGTGGGACGGAGCTGGCGGATCCGGCGACGGTATTCGCCCACACCCTGCCGCCCGCGCAACAGGCGCGGGCGATTTGGCCGCCGCTCTTGATCTTCGCCATCCTCTTGTTGCCATTCGATATCGCGCTCCGCCGCCTCATCCTGAGTCGCCGCGATCTGCGACTGGCGCTGGCCCGCTTCGCAGCACCATTCGGTCGCCAGGCAGCGGAGACAGACGATGGTAGCCGCGCCCCCAGCACCGCGACGATGGGTAGCCTATTGGCCGCTCGAGAGCAGGAGCAACGGCGCTGGAATGGCACCGTCTCACCGCAAGCACCGCGATCAGCACCGGTGCCGACGCAAATGCCGATGGGGGATCGTCCCCCACCGAACGCGCCGCCCGTCGTCTCACCGGGGAAGCTACCCACGCCACCCGCACCACGAGTGGCACCGTCAGCGGCATTGCCGCCACCCGCCCCTCCCCCGACACCACCGGTGGCCCCGCAGGGCAGCGGCACACTCGGACAACTGCTGAAGGCGAAGGAAGAGGCGCGGCGGCGACAGGGGTAGAAAACGTTACCGGGCATAATGTTTCTGTCCCGCGGGGATGACGAGAATACGAGGGATGGATAAGCTCCCAGAGATCTTCACGCAGAACGTTACGTCAACGTTCGGCACATCGGGTGTCGCGTTCCTGGCGCAGTTGCCGACACTCCTCGATGAGTGCGCTCGGCGCTGGAAGCTGACGATCCTGCCGCCGTTCCCGAACCTCTCCTTCAACTACGCCACTCCGGTGCGCCTGGGCGACGGCACCGCCGCCGTCCTCAAGCTCGGCGTACCGCGCCGAGAATTGCAGACGGAGATCGATACGCTACGGCTCTACGCCGGTGGAGGCTGCGCCCGCATCCTCGATGCCGACCCCGCGATCGGCGCGATCCTGCTCGAACGCCTCCACCCGGGGACCCTGCTCTCGGCACACCCCGATGACGAGGAAGCAACCGCGATCGCCGCGACGATCATGCGGCGGCTCTGGCGACCGGTGCCAGCGGAACACACGATCCCAACGATCGAGGATTGGTTCGGCGGCATGCGCGAGTTACGCGAGAACTTTGGTGGCGGCACCGGTCCGTTCCCGACGCGACTGGTCGAAGAGGCCGAACGGCTTGCCGCAGATCTCTTCGCGTCCTTGGACCCACCGGTTGTTTTGCACGGCGATCTGCATCATTTCAACATCCTCGCGGCTGAACGGGAGCCGTGGCTGGCGATCGATCCGCATGGGGTGATCGGCGAACCGGCGTATGAGGTTGGCGCGCTGATGCGGAACCCGCTTCCAGCCTTCCTCGATTTCCCCGATCCGCTCGGCATGCTAGAGCGCCGCCTCACCATCCTCGCCGACTCGTTGGGCTTCGAGCGCGCCCGACTCCGCGCCTGGACAGTCGCGCAGGGTGTGCTCAGTGCCTGGTGGGGGTACGACGATCGGCGGGACTACCTCGATCCGACCTGGATCGCGATCGCCGAACAACTCGCGGCGCTCAAGGAAT
>DATCMP010000096.1:0-4726 GCA_036563365.1 Thermomicrobiales bacterium | reverse complement strand
TTTCCTTGTAGGAGGTGTAGAAATCATCGAAAAGACTTAAGTCGGTTGCATCATGGAGCGGTGCTATGTCCTCTCGCCGCGTTGTAATGCCTCGATTGAGTTTAGTGGTGAGGGAAAGGATTGCCCGTGCCTCCTTGGCGTAACGTCGCCAGCCGCTGAGCGGCTCCCAGTAGTCCTCGCTCCCCTCAATCCTCATCGGTTTGCACCGCTCTATTCGCCGACTTAGTCTATTCCAATCAAGGACTTCCCCTGACCTTAATCTATCCATGAGGAGATCCTGATCGGGATCAACCGAGCGTAGACTGTGACTCGACGGAAGATAGTGCTCGCAGAGGGAAAGCGGGCCATAACGAAGCGCGTAGTACGCGATATGTTCATTTGAAGCATCAGCAAGCGCCACGAAATCGTTGAGTAGCCGATTATTGGGCTGCCGAGTAGTCTGGGACTTCCAAGACCAAACTACTCGTGCGTTGTGCTCATCAATGAAGACTTTGTCTGGCACAAGAAGTGGTGCAATTTGGAGCGGGCGCCCTAAAGCACCATTAGCATCTGTAAGATCACTTAGTTCCCATTCTTTCTGATCCTGCAAAATACCTCCTCCTTTCTCCGCGCATACTTGAACGTCATGGTGAAATCATATTCTATTGGGTGTGTATTAGTCCATATACGTCTACAGTGTGTTATGACGGCAGATAGGGAGGCATTAGCGGTGTATGCGGAAGGCGGAGGTTATGAATGAGGTCATACCGAGCAAATTGCTATTGCGCGTACCGCGTGCAGCGGAATTAGCCGATGTCTCACGCGCGGAGGGATACAACATGGTCGCGCGTGGTGAATGGCCACACCTCCGCATCGGTGCAAAGGGGACGAGCGTTCGCGTCGTCTACGCCGACCTGCTCGCGTGGATCGAAAGTAAGAAACGTGTCGGCTATGAAGACACCATTGAACGGATCGCGTGAAGGTGGCTAATGGCGACGATGCACCGGCCCGACCTGGGGCGCGTGGGCGGCGAGGTGGCCGAGGCGCTGGCGTGGCTCAATAGCCCGGCGATGATCGCCGGGGAGATCGCCCGGTTGGAAATGGCGCAGCGCGAGGGCGACCGCAGCGAGGCGACCGGGGTGCAGCTGGCCGACTGGCGGGCGGTGCAACGGGCGCAGGCCAAGCTGGTCGGCGGGGAGAAGACCCCGGCCCCGCACCAATATGTGTTGACGCCGCATGAGCGGTGCTAGGAAGAACAGGAGCAACGACGATGAGCGTGGGTGGATACGACCCGTTAGCGGGTGGCGGTGGCGGCGGGAGCAATGGCGGGGTGCTGCCCGCCAAGGGCAAGTACGGGCCGAATGCGGCGGCGATCCTCGCGCAGGATCCGGAGCAGGCATACCGGGCGATGCTGGCGCAGCAGGGCCGGAAGTACGTCCCGCGCGGGCTGTATAGCAAGTTCAACGAGAGCATGTTCGGCAATGCCCTTTCCGCTTACATCATGTCGCGGACGAATGGGGCGAAGGAGGGTGATCCCGGTCTCGATAACATCAACGGGATCCTCAGCGACTTCGGGAATGCGCTGTACGGCGGCGGCGGCAACTTCTACGCGACGATGCGCAACGCGGCCACCCAGGGCGCGAGCGGGATCGACCTTAGCACGCTCGAAGCGGACCAGGCCGATCAACTCATCAAGCAACTCATCGGGCTCAAAACGATGGGCTACAACAAGTTCGCCCAGTCGAGCGCCAAGAATAGGTATCAGGACACGATGAGCGACTATGGCGCCGACATCCTCGCCAATAACAACGGCGAGGACACCGCCGATTACGGCGACATCATCAAGCGGTCGCAGTTCTGGCAGTCCCTCTTCGGTGGGCAGTAAAGGGGGGCGGGATGGGCCGATCGATATCGGGGCGCGGCGATGTGCCGCCGCGCCTCCTGGCGTTCCTGTACACCCGCATTGAAGTGTTGCGGGACAAGCCACTCGGGGAGGCGCTGGCCGTGCTCACGCCGGGGATGGGGCCACGGGCGCGGCTGGCGGTGCTGCTCGGGGCGATTGAGATGATGACTGACATCGCCCGCGACAATCCGGGCGGGCCGGTGCTGGCGTTCGATGCGGTCCTGCCCGACGACGACGAGGCCGAGTATTGGGCGCGCGTGGGGATGGCCACGCTGATCGGGATGCGCGGGACGCCGGTCGCGGAGGAGCCCACGCCCGACCCGCTGCTGAGCGCGTAGCCTAGCGGTGACTAACACCAGGGCTTAGCTGGTTCCAAGGTGAGTGAACGCCCGCCGCTCGTTTTCTGCGCGAGGTATTCGTTGTATTGCTGCTGATAGCTGCGCCATTGCTTGTCGCAGGCGTCTTTGGCGATTTGCTGCGGGTCGGCACCCGGACCGGTATTCTTCGGCAATCCCGGTGCCGGTGCCTGGGCAGGCTGCTGATAAATCGGGGCGCGATAGGCCGGGGCGGTGGTGGGTGCCGGACGTTGGGCCAGGTAGTACAGCAGGCCGAAGCCGGTCCCGGCGGTGGCAAGGATCGCAACGAGCGCAACGGCAACGAGCAGCCCGACGAGCCGGACCCAGGTCAGCTGGAAGGGGGGCACACGGTCGGTAGTCGGGGGCGGGGGTAGGGTGATTGGTGGCGGTGGCGGCGCTGGCGGCATGATCGCACCTTTCACGGTTGTTATCGGACGAGCGGTATATGACCAGTATACGCGGTGGGCGCAAGCACGAGAATAGCCTTGCCCGCTCACCATAACGCAAGGAGCATTGACGAGCATGGACGAGCATCCGATCTGCCGGGCGACGCGCAAGGACGGTGCTCCTTGCACCGCGCGAGCACTGCCCGGCCTGGCCTATTGCTTTGCACACGACCCCGCGCGCCAGGAGGATCTTGTCGCCTCGCGCGAGAAGGGCGGGCGGGGCAAGGCGACGGCGGCGCGGGCGGAGAAGCTGGTGCCGGCGGTCCTGCGCCCGGTCCTCGACACGCTGCTCGCGGCCGTGGGGGAGGTGAAGGACGGCACGCTGACCACGCAGCAGGCCGGTGCGCTCTCCGCGCTGGCCGGGGCGATCGTGAAGGTCTACCAGGTCGGCACGCTGGAGGAGCGGCTGACGGCGTTAGAGGCGGCGCAGCAGGCGACCGAGACAAGGCGGGCGGGATGAGTGTCGCGCGACGATTGCTGAAGTTGGAGGAACTCCAGGCCGAGCGCGACGCCCGGCCGGTCGAGCGGCCCTGGTGGGCGCGGGTGCCCGCGCCAGTGGCCGACTACCTGCGAGCGCAGGATCCGGCCATCGCCGAGGCGTTCAGCGCGCATCTCGACGCCATGCAGAGCCTGCCGGGGAACCGGAACGACTTCGCCTACTACCAGGTGCTCACGCGCCCCTGGCGCCCGGGCGTACGGCGCTTCGTGCCCCCGGCGTTGATGGTGTGGGATCTGATCTTCCGCACCGGTGGGCGGCTGACGCTCGGGGCCGCGCAGGTGCGCGTGCTGGCGTGCGGCTTCCACAACCTCCGCGACGCCCGCCAGGAGGCGGCCCCGGCTGACCGGGAGGCGCTGCGGGGAACGGTCTGGGCGCAACTCGCGGGCGGGCCGCTCTGCGCCGTGCCGTACTGCCTGTGCTTCGTGGACTACCAGTGGACCCCCTGCCGCAATCCCCGAGGTGTCGTGGCGGCCTGGCACGAGCGCGGCACGACCGACGCGGCGACCCTGGCCGCGCTGGGCTTCGGGGCGGCGGAAGTGGCGCTGCTGGCCCTGGATGACGCCGACAGCACGACGACGAGCGAGGAGGGCAACGATGCGGCTTGAGGGGCGGATCGCGAGGCTGGAGGCGGGCGCGGGCGTCGGCCAGGCACCCAGCGCGGTGTGGGTCTACGAAGGCCCCGACTACTCGTATGCCTATCTGTGGGACACGCGGGAATGGCTGCCCTATGAGGAGTACGACCGGCGCTGGCCGCAGCACCCGACCCTGAAGGCGTACACCGACCGGCGCATGGTCAACCTATTCGACGCGGACTGGGGTGATGCACCACCACCCCACAGCTCGGCCGACGCCTAAAACCACAGACCGGAGGAGGATGACATGAGCCTGCAGCAGCGGCTGGCGAAGTTGGAGCAGACGCAGACCGGGGAGGGTGGCGCGGGCGTGTGGGGGGTCGCGGACATCCATTGGCGCACCAAGCAGGGGCCGGACGTGGTCACGGTGGGGGCGACCGGCGAGCAGATGACCAAGGCGGCGTTCCACGCGCGCTACCCGCGCGGGATCCTGATCCTGCGGTCCCAATTCAGTCGCGACTTCCCGTCCGGTGACGAGGCGGCATGCGCGCCGACGGGGGGCGTCGCGTGAGTGCGACGTCCCCCGGTCAGGCAGTCAAGCTTTGAGGATGGCGTGCGCCTAGATGGCGAAGGTGTCGCCGGCGACCGGGCTGGTGTGTTCGGTGGGCTCGTTCGGGACGACCAGCGCCGCGACGACGTAGGCGAGCGGGGCGACCGGGAAGGTCAGCGCGGTCGCCACGACCCAGCCGATGCGCACGAGCGTGGGATCGACGTTCAGGTGGTGCGCGAGCCCGCCGGACAGGCCGGTCAGGTGGCGATCGGTGCGCGAGCGGAACAGGCGACGGGCGGGGTATTGCTGATGATCGAACATGTCTGGTGCTCCTTGTGGGCTTTCCCGATGCGGTGCAGCGTCGCACCGTCTATGGTGCTTACGATAGCGGCCGCCCGTCACGAACCGATGCCACAACGGT
>DATCMP010000094.1:0-1666 GCA_036563365.1 Thermomicrobiales bacterium | reverse complement strand
GTCCCTCCGCCTCTAATTGCGAACGGATGAGGTTGTTGATATCGGTCTCGTCCTCGACGACCAGGATCGTAGCCATCCCCTTTTCCTCCGGTTGCCGCTTGCAGGCAGTTCGCCACTGTTGTACCACAAAGAACGAGGGAGACGTAGGATTGACCGCCTCGACTGTCCTTGTGATACGGGCTGAGTGTGGCCCTTTCACCCGTGGCCCTTCCTTGTCGCGACTGCTACGATCTGCCGGTCGGTTGACCGGAACAGGAGGAGGGCTGCGGTGCAAGGAGAGGCAAACGCGAGCGAGCTCGCCGCACTGACGCGCGCGACGCAGGAACTGTGGGAAGGGAAAGCCCACTTCTGGGACACGCAAATGGGTGAGGGGAATGCCTTCCATCGCGCCCTCGTTGGCCCGGTGGTCGAACGTCTGCTCGCGCCACAACCGGGCGAAACGTTCCTCGATGTCGCGTGCGGCAACGGGCAGTTCGCGCGGCGGCTGGCGCAGTTGGGCGCGCGGGTCGTCGCCACCGATTTCAGCGCAACCTTTCTGGACCGGGCGCGGGCGCGGACGACGGGGCACGCCGAGCGGATCGACTATCGGTTGGCCGATGCCACGGATGAGGCGCAGTTATTGGCGCTCGGGATAGGGCGCTTCGACGGTGCCGTCTGCAACATGGCCCTGATGGATATGACCACGATCGCGCCGCTCCTGAGCGCCCTGACGAAGCTCCTCAAACCCGGTGGCCGCTTCGTCTTTGCCGTCCCCCACCCCTGCTTCAACAGCAATGCGACGCGCTTGGGGATCGAGGAGGAAGATCGCGGCGGGGAGCCGCACGAAACGCGCTCGGTGCGCGTCGCCGCCTATTTGCACATCCCGCCCGGTAAGGGGATGGGGATGCCCGGCGAGCCGAATCCGCACTACTATTTCCACCGCCCGCTCCACGAACTGCTTGGCGCGTGTTTCGCGGCTGGCTTCGCGCTCGATGGTTTGGAAGAGCCCGCGTTCGTTACGGGCGAAGTTGTTAATTGCCCGCTCTCTTGGCTCAATTTTCCGCAGATTCCCCCCGTACTCGCCGCTCGGCTGAGGTTGATCACAAACAGTTGATTGGTCGTTGGTGGAAGCGGAGAACCTCAGCGAATTTGACCGCTGCAAGACGGCTATGTTGCCGGGCGAAACCTGGGGACGCTTTCATCGAGGCATGTGGTTGGGCAGAAGTTTGCATCGATGGCGTTGGGTAGTGATGCGTATTGGGTGACCTCTTGGAGGAGACGTTGCGGTTGTTGACCGAGCCGGATGAGTGCCTGACAGGGTCGAGGGCATCGGCAGACGGGTCTCGCGACGTTCGCCCGGATTCTACCGCGCCTGGCGCAGGATGTCGCGGATCGGCTCGGACGCCTCGAAATGTCGACGCATGTCGCTGTCCGACAGCGCTCCGGCGATCTGCCGCACCGCCGCGCTGGCCTCAGCTGCGAGCGTATCGTCGCCATCCACGTTGAGCAACCCCGCCGCAGGGCGCAGGAGGAGCGCCGGATCACCGAACGACCGCGCCAGAGTAACGGCGCGTCGCAGATCATCGATCGCCGCGGTCGTGCGACCCAGCGCGAGTAGCGCCTGCGCGCGGGTACCGAGGCCGAGTATCTCGTATTTGCGGCGCTGACGCGCGCGACTCCGCTCGAT
>DATCMP010000085.1:0-2210 GCA_036563365.1 Thermomicrobiales bacterium | reverse complement strand
TGGTCGCGACCGTCACCGCGGCGACGCGCGCCGCCGCGCCATCGACCCTCCGGTCCAGCCCGCCCGGTCGAGCATCGGCTTCGGCCGGGCCCGGGTGCCCCCGGATCGGGGCGACGCCTACCGCTCTCGGATAGCTCGGCGATTCGCCATCCGCGCGATCCTCGGCTCCGCGCAGCTGCCCCGCTCCGGCCACCCCTACACCGCCGGTATGCGCTCGGCGCCCGCGCCCGCGCCCGCCCGCCGACCCGAAGCCCGCAGACGCGCCGAGCGCTGCGCCATCTCCCCTGCCGTCTCCCCCAGCAGATGCGCCGCAGCACGCGCGACAGTGAGCGCCGACCAGGGGGCATGGACCCCCGCGCCGCTGGAGCGGCTGCGCGAGATGCGCGGGCACGGGACGTGACGAAGCAGCGGCCGGCATTGCCATGGATCGCCAAGGGCAGCGGCCGATGTGTGACCTCCGTGCGACCGCCGCCGACACGCGGCGCAGGTGCCTGTTCGGCGCGGCGAAGATCTGGCGGGTGCCCGTCATCGGTGCCGGCGACAACGCCGAGGTGCTGCCCCTGCGCTGAGTCAGAGAAGAGGGCGGATCATCGAAATCCTATAAGCGCCAGGGGGTCGTGATGGGGGGCTGGTAGTACATGCCCCCGGTGGAGTCAGGCCGCGCATATGCGATACCCGGGTCGCGCCGGAGCGGCCCGCTCGCCACGATCGGTATTGATATCCCGGCGGTTGGTCGCCGCATCGACCAGGGTATGGTGGCCGTAGTCCCGCAGCGCGGTGACTGGCCCGGTCACACGTCACCATCGTCCTATGTGCAGGATCTTCGCCTCCCGGGCCGTTCTACGAGTGCCGGTCGAGTCCTGCCGCACTGTGGTGACAGCGGGGTGGCCGCGCCGGACACGGACCAGACTTCGACCTGTCGCGCGTCTCGTCGCTGCCGGACGAGGACCCGGGCGACGGCGTCGAGTGGGGCTGGAAGTGCACAAATGGATGGCACGCTGCGGCTACGTCGGAAAGGGGCGTACATCGCCCGCCACAACGACTTCGTCACCACGAAGCGCCATACGTTCAGACGAGAGCTTGGCGCACCGCCTCCTCGAGTGACAGGGTTCCGATGGCCAACAGCTGCTGCCGGTCGAACCCCTCTCGTCTCCCCTCGGGGGCGAACCGGGCGTATTCGCCGCGGGCGAGCACGAAGATAAGTTCTGGTCCCTCGGCGGGCCCGGCGGGGTCTGGCACCCTTAAGATCCCCCAGAGGCGCGGACCCCGATCGCGTGTGCCAAGCCGCGCGTACCGCCGCGCACCGCGAGGTCTGCCGGCGCGCCGCCTCTCCCGCGGCCATTCAAGGATAATCTGAAGGGTGATCTCGGGCGCGGTGGGGTCCTTGCCTACCCGCAAGAGTAGCAGCCGAGGATAATCGGGTCGCTCGTCGGGGAGCGTCATCAGCGTCCAGTCGGCCGCGAGTTGCGGCGCGAGCAGTCGCCCGGCGATCGTGTCGACGACGCGAGCCTCGAACGTGGAGACGCGCCCCTGGATGGCGGTCTGCGAGAGCCCGAACATCGCCGCGATCGCGGCGATGGGCTGGCTGGCGGCATACTTCAGGTCGAGGATGAGTTGCAGGTAGAGCGGGCTCTCCAACGGCGAGGTTTCCGCTCGTGCGCCGGTGTCCGTTGCGCCAAACTGGACGAGGTCAGTGGCCGTATCGGTGGCGATCAGCTTGCGCGCGGTCCAGGCGTCCTCACCGACCGGGTGCCAGAATGTGCGCCAGCGCGCTTCCACGTCGACGTTGTCGAGGAGCTCGGCGGCCACCCGGGCGCCGGCCTCTCCCACCACCGCGGACCAGTGTCGATCGATCGCCCGGAAATACTGATCCAGCTCGCGGAGGTCCGCGAGCTGTTGTCTGGGTGAGTATTCCGACCACGAGGCCGTGGTGGTTTGCGCGATGCGCGCGATGAGCTCGTCCAGTTTCCACTCCAGGGATTCCAGGTCGGTCACGCGCGCACCCTGAGCCCTACGCGCCCGTAACGCCGCAGTCACGGCACCCATCTCGCTCACCAATGCCGAAAGTTTCTCGTCCATCATGCCTCCCATGGTGCGACATTGCCTGCGGATAATACTCAGCAAAAATATCAACAGTGGAGAACAGTATACTTCATCGCTTGACATCGCGTTATTGTAGATATACAATCCTCAAGGTTATATGCAGGGTG
>DATCMP010000329.1:0-3435 GCA_036563365.1 Thermomicrobiales bacterium | reverse complement strand
ACCGTCTGCGACGGGGTGGTCCCCCCCGCCTGGATCGGGCCGAACGAGAGGATCTGCGTCGAGAAGCTGAGCTGGCGTGTCGGCGTCGGGCTCGCCGCGACCGCCCCCTGGAGCGGCACGTCGTGCGGGCCACCGGGGCCGCCATCGTTGAAGCGCAGGGTCGTCGCGCGGTTGCCCGCCGTCGTCCCCTGCGGCGTGAAGCGCACGATCGCGTTACAGGTGGCGAACGCGGCCAGGCTGTTGCCCGCGCTCGGGCAGGAGGTGCTGACGATCTCGAAGTCGGCGGGGGTGCCGCCGGTCGTCTGCACGCCGGGGGAGCCGAAGATGAGCGGCGTGGCGCGATTGTTCAGCAGCGTCACCGTCTGGGTGCCGCTCGTCGCGCCCGCCGCGACCGTGCCGAAATCGACGCTCGTCGGGTTGACGATCACTGCCGCGCCCGCCGGGGCGGTCGCGGTGCCGGTCAGGGAGGCGCTGATGACCTGCACTGTCCCGTCCGGCTGCTGATAGGTAAAGGCAACGGCATCGGTGGAAGTACCGGCGGTGGTCGGGGCGACGAAGTTCACATCGACGGTGCAAGACTCGCCATTCGCCAGCGTCGCGCCAGCCGCATCGCAGGTGGTGGAGAGGATGTCGAAGGGGCTCGATACCCCGCCGACGATCGCGACGGTTGGGTTACCGAGGATCACCGTGGCACCGCTGTTATTACTCAGCGTCACCGTTTGGGGGCTGCCGGTCGTCCCCGTCGCCTGCGTGAAGGTCAACCCCTGCGGATTGACCGTCAGCGGCGAGGCCACGCCGGTCCCATCGACCACGATGTCCTGGATCGCGTTCTGCGACGGCGAGGAAGTCTCGAAGCGCAACGTATCGGTGCGGAAACCGATCTGGCCCGGCGTGAACGTCACCCCGATGGTGCAGCTATCGCCGGGTTCGAGCGCCGCATCGGTGCAGCTATCATTTGCGCGATAGAACTCTGGGATGAGGGACGGATTGACAAAGTCAACTTTTGTGACCCGCAATGTACCGCCGCTGGTACTCGGATTGGTGAGGGTGATGATCTTAGTCGGGGCGTTGGTCCCGACGGGAACATTGCCGAACTGGAGGCTCGCCGGGACATAGGTGGGGGCAACGCTGGTGATCGTGCCGGTGAGCGCCGCCGCGAACGGTGCGCCGCCGGCGGTGGTGGCGATCTGGAGTTGCCCATTGACGGTGGGGATGGTATTCGGATCGGGTGGCGTGGTGGGGAACGCTTGCGGCTTAAAGATCACCTGGACGGTACAGGTTTCGGTCGGGGCGAGGACCGTATTCGTGGTACACGAGCCGCCGTTGATGACCTGGAAGAAGGCGGGGGTACCGACCCCATACTCGCCGCCGTTGACCGCGGCCACGCTGCTGATCTGTATCGATTCGCCCGCATTGCTGGTATTGGTGACGGTAAAGGTCTGTGCCGCGCTGCTGGTGCCGAGTTGCTGGCTGCCGAAATCCCGACTCGGCGGGCTGAACGACAGCGACGGCGCGGCCAGCGCAACCTGGACGCTCGTCCCGAGCAGCGACACCACGAGCGAGACGATCGTGAAGAAATGCACCGCTTGTCGTAAGCGCACCATGCGCCCTTTCCTCGTCCCGAAGATTCGCCCGCGCGGCTGACGCGTCTTGCCCGGCTGCCGCTGCACTTGACCGACCATACCCTTCTCCACCCCTTCCATCCGCATCCCGTTGCCGTATCCCTCTCGCGCCCGACGCACGATCGGGGCGAGCCATCGTTGGCCGCCCTGATCAGTCCCTGTCACCGTCGGTCCGCGTACCTCCAGGCGCTTCGGCCCGAAGGCGCGCGGCGGGTTCGACTTCCCTCTCGCCATATTCGCTGTCTGCTCCCATTCGCGATCATGCCCTACCCTACGCGTACGAGAAGGGCACAAGAACTTCCCTCTTCTGCCACTGCTGGCGAAGATGGGCTAACTGTACGTACCATTGTTTCCCCGGTCCATTATAGTGACCCACCGATCTGGTGCAATATGCAGCACTATGTATTTTTTCCCGCCCAGGAATCCTTGTGGCGGACACTACGTGGCTACGGCGGGGAATGTGGGCGCGGGGGCTTATTACCCCGCGCCCGTAGCAGCCGCTTACCGGATGGTCAGCGTGCTGAACGCCGACCCCGTGGAGTAGAAGCGCGAGTCGGTGCTCAGGAAACGCACCTCGGTTTTGTAGGTGCCCGGCGCGGTGTTGGCGACGAAGGTATAGGTGGCGACCCCGTTCACCAGTTGCGCCGAGGCGATCTGGCGACCGTTGAGCCAGAACTGGACCGAGCCGCGCGGCGCGATCCCCGACGGCGGGATCGGCACCCGCGCCGTCAATGTTGCCTACTGATTACGGTTGACGGTGACGGGATCGATCGTCGGGGTCACCGGGCGGGCGGTGATCCGCAACGTGGCCGGGACGTAGGTGATGTCGTAGTTGTTGGCCGTCGCGGCGGTATAGCCACCGGGCGTCAGCGGATAGGTCCCCAGCACGCTGTTGTCGGTAGCGGTGGTGGTACAGGACAGTGCGCCGAGGCTGGCGACCGTATCGTTGTACTTCAAACCGGGGATCGGGTTGGGATTCAAGACGCAGGGCGGCGGAAGCAATTCGCCGAATTGCTGCGTCTGGTCATTCACCCGCACCGTCAAGGGGGCCTTGGCGATGACGAACAACTGCGTCACATCGGGGGCCAGGTTGTCGTTGTTCTGCGAGGCGCGCAGGGTGCAGGTGCCCGCCCCGGTGATCCGCACCGTCTTGCTCCCCGCCGGGTCGATCGCGCACGGGCCGCTGACGACGGTGAGGCCGATCGGGCGGTTGCCGGTCGAGTTCAGGCTTGTCGTCAGGTCGATCGGCGGGTCGCCGTAGGTGCGGTCCGCGGGCTTGGTGAAGGTCAGGATGTCCTGCGTCCGCACCGGCACCGACAACTGCTGCAGCGGCCCGTATGCGCGCCGACCGGTCACGCCGGTCGGCGCGGAGGCATAACCGGCGAGGTCCAGCCTATCGGTCAGCGTGATGCTCGGCGTCGTGGTGACGACCCGCGCCCGCAGGCAGACCGCGAACGTTTCCCCGGCCCCGAGCGAGTTCGGGATCGTCGCCGCCGGGTTCACCGGCACCGCGATGACCGGCCCGCTGACGTTCACGCTCAACGGCGTGGCGGTGTCGCAGGCCCCCGGTCCGGTGAAGGCGGCGTAGACCCCGACATATTCCAGCCCGGCGGGCAGCGTGCCCACCAGATCCGCGACGTTGAACGCCCGCGAGCCGTTCTGATTGGTCGCCGCCAGCCGATAGTTGACGAAGCTGTCCGCGGGGTTGGTCGGCGGGCCGAGCGGCACCACCGTCGTCGTGCCGTCACCGGTCCACTTCGGCGCGGTCGGCGCGCTGAGGGTCAGCGCGATCGACACGCGCGGCACGTAGATC
>DATCMP010000079.1:0-17219 GCA_036563365.1 Thermomicrobiales bacterium | reverse complement strand
CGCTCGATGGACGCCCTCTTCCTGATGCCCCGCCAGCGCCCCGAGCGCCTGGACCCGACCGGCTCCAATGCGCCGATCGCGCCGAAAGACCTCCGCGCCCTCTTCGCGCCCGAGGGGGCCTTCGCCCGCGCCTTCCCCGGTTACGAATACCGCGCCAGCCAACTGAAGATGATGGAGGCGGTCGCCAAGTCGTTCAACGACGGGCAATTGCTGGTCGCCGAGGCGCAGACCGGCACCGGCAAGAGCCTCGCCTACCTCATCCCCGCCGTCATCCACGCCGTCGAGCGTGGCGAGACGGTCGTGATCTCCACCGCGACGATCGGCCTGCAAGACCAACTCTTCCGCAAGGACATCCCCGATGTCTTGCGCGTCCTCGGGCAGATCGAGCGCGAGGGGCAGGTCGCCGCCCACCACGACAACACGGACACCGACACCACCCAGGATACGACCAAGTACGCGCAGTTACCGGGCGAGTTCGGCGCGGCGCTGCTGAAAGGTCGCTCGAACTATCTCTGCCTGCGCCGCTGGTTCGCGCTGAGGAAACACCCGCAGCACGAGGCCGAGGAAGCGCACCTGCTGGCGAAGACGATGGCCTGGTTGCAGGAGACCGAGAGCGGCGACCGCGCCGAACTGCTGCTCCTGCCGGAGGAGGCCCGCGCCTGGAACAAGCTCGCCGAGCATGAGGGTGCCTGCGTCTCGTCGCAGTGCGTCTTCCAGAAGCGCGGCCAGTGCTTCCTCTTCCGCGCCCGCCGCCAGGCCGAGAGCGCGCATATCGTCGTCGTCAATCACGCCCTGCTCCTCTCCGATCTCAATACCGACGGCAGCGTCCTCCCGCCATACCAGCACCTGATCATCGACGAGGCGCACCACCTGGAGGCCGAGGCGACCCGCCAGTTCGGCTTCGAGATCGACGTGGCCCGGCTGGTCGCCCACCTCGACCAGATCCGCCCGCCCGCCGGGGCGCGCGGCGACGGGTCGGGACGTCTCCCGGTCGGCAGCGCGTCGGTCGGCGCCCTGGCCGAGGCGCGGGCGCGGCTGAACGTCACCAAGGGGGCGGCGGCGCGCGAGGCGAAGAAGCGGGTCGATGCGATCGTGGAGCCGGTCTGGCAAGCGGCCGACGAGGCGCGCGGCGCGGGCGCGGTCTTCTTCGCGCGGCTCAGCGCCTTCATCGCGGAGCACGGCGCGGCGGGGGGCGGCTACGATCAGCGCCTGCGCCTGATCGACCAGTTACGGACCGGCGACGATTGGGCGGCGGTGACCGGCGCCTGGGAGGCGCTGCACGACCCATTGCTGCGGATCGCCGAGGGGCTGACGATCGCCCTGCTGGCCCTCGACGCGGTCGGCGACGAGATGGAGGGGCGCGAGGATCTGCTGATGGAGCTGACCCTCGCCCAGCGCGCCAACGCCGAGCTGCGCCTACACGGCTCCACTGCGATCGGGCGACCCGACGAAAACGCCGTCTACTGGATCGCCGCCGGGAACGACCGCGTCTCGCTCCACGCCGCGCCGCTCCACGTCGGCCCGGCGCTGGCGAAAACCCTCTTCGACCAGAAGCGGACGGTGGTGCTGACCTCCGCGACCCTGGCGACCGAGGGCCGCTTCGACTTCATCCGTGAGCGCCTGGGGCTGGTCGGCGAGGGCCGGGAAACCCGCACGCGCGAGTTGCGCGTCCCCTCGCCGTTCGACTACCGTGCCAACGCCCTCCTCTACCTGGCCGACGACATCCCCGAGCCGGGCTCGCAGGGTTACCAGAAGGCCCTGAACGAGGCGCTGATCACCCTCTGCCTGGCGACCGAAGGCCGCGCGATGGCCCTCTTCACCTCCTACAGCGCCCTGCAGACGACCTATCGGGCGATCAAGGGGCCGCTGGAGCGGGCGGGGATCCTGGTCCTCGGGCAGCGGATCGACGGCAACCCGCGCCAGTTGCTCGAACGGTTCCGCTCCAATCCCCGCGCGATCATCCTCGGCGCGGCGTCGTTCTGGGAGGGAGTCGATGTCGTCGGCGACGCGCTGAGTGTGCTCGCGATCACGCGGTTGCCGTTCGCGGTGCCGAGCGATCCGGTCTTTGCGGCCCGCAGCGAGGGGTTCGATGACCCGTTCAGCGATTACTCGGTGCCGCACGCGATCCTGCGCTTCAAGCAAGGCTTCGGGCGCCTGATCCGCAGCGCGACCGATCGCGGCGTCTGCGCGATCCTCGATCGCCGGGTCATCTCCAAGCGCTACGGGCGCGGCTTCATCGACTCCCTGCCGCCGTGCAGCGAGACGCGCGGCCCGATCGCCGATCTGGGTCAGAGCGCGACCGACTGGCTGGCCCTGCCGCGCGAGTGACAGATCGCCCGCCCCAAGCGTATCGATCAATGACAGGGCGGTGACAATGGAGCGAGCACGGCAACAAGGGGGACAGATGTTCGAGCTACTGAAGCGCACACCATATCGACAAGCGGCGGGAACGGCAGCACTCGCCCTGGCGCTGGCCCTGGCCGGATGCAGCGCGGGCGCGGTCAGCACGCAAGTCTCCAACGTGGCGGGGACGGGGGTGGCGGTCGCCACGCAGGCCGGGCCGACCGCCGCCGCGCTGGCGACGAGCGCGGCGAACGCGAGCGGGACGGCGCTCCCAGGCGCGCAGCAGACCGCTGCGGCCATCGCGACCCAGGCACCCGGTCAGGTCGGCAGCGCCGTCAGCGGCGTACGGCCGACCGTGGCAGCGATCGCCACCAGCATCGCCACGGCGGGCGGGGGTGGCGGACCGAATATCCCTGGAGTCGGAGTGATGCGTACCGGCACCTTCGTGAAAAAGACGCAGGAGGGCGCGGGCGGCGTCGAGGTGGTCAGCGGTCTAGGCGGGGCCGGAGTCGTGCGTCTCGGGCAGGATTTTAAGGTCACCGGCAGCGGCAAGCTGGCGGTCTATCTCACGAAAGAAGCCAGCCCGGGCACCCGCGCCGAGGTCGAGGTCGGCTTCCTCGATCTCGGTGAACTCCGCAGCGCCAGCGGCCCATCGGTCTATCAGGTGCCGCGTGGCAGCGACCTCAATGCCTACACGGGCGTCGTCATCTATTCCGTCGATCAGCAGGTGCCGTTGATCGCCGCGCCGCTCTCGCAGCCGCAGGGGCGGTGAGATAGAAGCCTACAGCCTCGTGATGCGCGGCTGTAGGCGAAGTCCTTGTACGTTGGTCCAATTACTATCCCAATTCTCCAGGCAACCCAACTGATATTAGCGATCGATATTCAGCAGGCTATCGTCATACCAGACATCCTCATATCCAGGAGCGATGAGGAAACGCCAGCCTGCGGGCAAACCGAGGTAGGGCAAAATTACAGGGCACCAGTCCGCGAGATGCGCGACATGGAGCGGCAAGAAAAACTCTGGGGCTTCCGAGAGCTCCTCACCTGCCCAGATGTACCACCCAGTCGTTGTCCCCTCTGGCGGGTGCCGAAGCCCATTGAGTGGATACACCTTGTCACGCACGTTCTGTGCAATACCTACCTTGAAATATTTCGGTGATTCGCTGAATACAGTCCCATATCTTGCACAAATTACACGTTGCATCTCAATATCGGCCTCCCGCATAATCAACTCCTGATATTCACGCGGCTCGATTCGGCAAATGACCCACTACCGCTCAATGGCGTAAAGACAACTTACGCTGAGACCTCACAAGCGTTTGCGTCTACGGCGCTCGGGCGCCGACAATGGCAGGGGTTGCGGCAAACCCCAAACTGCGGCATGGAATTGCGCGAGATCGAAAGCCACTTCATCATCGGATAGGTGTCGAAAGCCACCTGCGAGTGATGCTGGTAAAGCCCACCCCCGAAGTATCCGCTCACGCAGATAATTTTCAATCTCGATGCGCTCTCGAACCTGAACGAGGCGGCCATCATGGATATAGAGCGCATCAACGGAATGGTGGCGCAAATATTCCTCTACTGTTGTACATCCATCAGCGGCGAGGTATGAGAAGCGCGGGAGTAGCCACTGCTCAAACGTACCTTGCTCGATGGGAAGGATCCGACCGAGCGACCCACTTTCCTGACCGCCCTGACGATTACGCTGAAAATGGACCTCATCAAGCGGTTCAGAGAGTATCGCAAAGATAAAGGGTTCAAGCTCAGGATAGTTCAAAGCAAATGCCCGCAAAGGTGCAAATTCCGGTCGAGCAGCAATGCCGACGAACAGATCAGCATCAGATGTATCCATGCTCACCAAGCCTTCAATCAACGATACACAGGGCCGATGGGAGCATTAACGCTGCACCTGCCGCAGGATCATCCGCCCGAACTGCCCCAGCAGGATCGTGTACGGGGCCGCATTTTCCGGGTGGTACTCGAAGCGCGCACGCTCGAAATACTGCACCCGATAGGTCTTGCCATCGTCGAGCGTTTGCTGAAACGGCTCGCTCAGCGGCAGACCGAATTGCGTCAACCCGCCGTTACCGGTCCAGTAGGAGTAGAAATCGCTCGGGACGTTGTGCCCGGTCTGCGGGAACCACGTCTGCATCGCATCCGGCACGGCGGGGGGATCGGCGGGATGGATTTGCCGCCCGAACTGCCCGATCAAGACCTGATAATTAAGGTCTTTCGCCTCGGGGTGATATTCGAGCCGCGTGCGCTCGAAATACTGCACCGTATATGGCTTCCCGTCGCTCAGCACCTCGTTGAACTCGGCGCTCAGCGGATATCCGTTGATCGCGAGCCCACCCTGCGCGGTCCAATAATCGAGGAATCGACCACGGAGACAGAAGCCGGTCTCTGCGTTGAAACACCGCTCCGGCTGGTTCGCGGTCACCGCGAAGCGCGTCGTCGCCTGGGTGGTCCCGCCGATCGCCAGGGTGTAATCGGCCTCCTCGAAACCGGTCGAATCGAGCGTCAACCGGAAACGTCCTGCGCTGTCGACGGTCGCCTCCATCGACTGACCGACGCCGCCACCGCGCACGACCGTCACGCTCACCTTCCCACCGGCTTGCCACCCCGCCCCCATGATCTCGAACTGCGTCCCCGGCGCACCTGCCTGGGGCGCGACGCTCACGCCCGGCTCACCCGCCGCCCGTCCGGGGGTCGGCGCGATGACGAACGCGAAGAGCAACACAGCGATGGGGAACAGTCGGAAGATCGCTCTCATGATAGTCACTCCTTGAGCGATGCGCGGGACAAATCGCCGCCACCGCAACTCCTCAACGCACTACCTGTGGGGCTACCGTGAAAATCACTCGGCGAGCTCCGTGCCAACGGTCGCCAGCGGATCCCCGAGCGCGCTGAGCGTGCCGCCGCGCACCTCGATCCGCGCCAGGTCAGGGAGCAGACCGGTCGGATAATTCCCGAGGTCGGTTGCGGTGAGGAAGGTCTGGATCTGATCGCGCTCGACCGTCTCGGTAACGAAACGACGGTGCGCGGGATCCAATTCCGAGGCGGCGTCATCGAGCAAGAGGATCGGCGTCTCGCCGCTCTCGTCGCGGATCAGGTCGATCTCCGCCAGCTTCAACGCCAGGATCGCCAGCCGCTGCTGCCCCCGTGAGCCATATGTCCCGAGATCGACCTCGCCGAGCGCGAAGCCGAGATCGTCGCGATGCGGCCCGACGAGCGAGACGCCGCGCCGGTATTCGTGACGCCGCTGAACTTCCAACTGCCCGCCGAAATCGCGCGCCACAATCCGCTCGCGCCCCGCCAAGTCGTATTCGCCCCCGCGCTCGCGCAGGGTGCTCGACTCGATCCCGGAGCGATAGACGATGTCGAGCGCCTTGTCCCCCTCGGTCAGCCGCGCGAATCGCGCCTGAGCCAGCCGCGCCAGATTGCGGATGATCCCATCGCGCCGCGCCACGACGTACGCCCCGAGTCGGATCAATTCCTCATTCCAGTAGCTCATCTCCTGCTCGACCTCGCGGGCGTCGGGGTTACGTCCCTCCTGCGCGAAGCCTTTCAGCAGGCTGTTGCGCTGCTCCACGATCCGGTTGTAGAGGTTGAGTTGGCGGATGTAGTGGTTATCGACCTGGGAGATGGTGATGTCGAGATAGCGCCGCCGGATCGAGGGGGACCCGATGATCAGTTCGAGATCGGCGGGCGAGAAAAGAACCGTCTTAACCGTTCCGACGACGTCACGCGCGTGGCGCGGCATCCCGTTCACCTTCAGGCGCTTGCGCGTCAGCTTGGCCGAGGCACCATCGTAGCCGCCGCTGCCGTTCGCGTTCGGATCGATCGCCAGCGCGATCTCCACCTCCGCCGGGCCATCGTTCCGCTCGACCCCGCCGACGAGGCGCGCGTAGGGCGGCATCCCATACTCCTCGCCGCTCCCCCAGCGGATTAGCTCGCGCTCGACCCCGGCGCGCGGCGAACGCGTCGTCGCCAGGATGTAGAGGGCTTCGAGGAAACTGGTCTTACCGCTGGCATTCGCGCCAAAGAGCAGCAGGCCGCGTTGCGGCACCGCGAGATCGAGGAGTTCATAGTTCCGAAACTGCTCCAAGTGGAGCCGCGTGAGGTGCATGCCGCGTTCGTACGCCCTTCCTGCGGCTCACAGCCACGCCTTAAGTGTAGCGTGTGGGGTGGCAGGGAGGCAACCGAGCAATGCCACCCGATCAGGACTTATGCGTGAGTGGTAGGCTGGCGGCTTCAGCCGCCAGCCAGTGTCAGTAGCGACTCACACGTAAACCCTGCCAGCCTGATTCACGATCGGTCAATCCACTATACAATCATGCTAAACTACGAATATCCCACTGCAACTGACCACGCACATCTTTGCCCAAGCAAGGAGCAGATCGTGACTACCTCGACGAACAAAGCAGTGATCCATCGTCTCTACCACGATGTCTTTACAGCAGGTAAGCTCGAAGTTATCAATGAACTCGTGGCCGCTGATTATGTCGGGTATGATCCACCTAACACGCCACGAGCGATGCATGGCCTAGCAGCGATGGGTCAAAGTGTTGCACGGATGGCGGCGGCTTTCCCCGATCGACGTTACACAATCGATGAATTGATCGGTGAAGGTGATCTCGTCGCAGCCCGTGTCACGCTGACAGCAACACATACCGGACAATTCTTCGACACCGCCCCAACCGGGCAGCGAATCGCCATTACCGGCACCATCATCTATCGCTTCATAAGTGACAAGATCGCCACAAGCTGGGGGAATTGGGACAATCTTGGGCTGATGCGACAACTCGGATTGCTCGCGTAATAGCAGACCAATAAACGGGAATTCATGTCGGGGAAGGGATAAGCCGACATGTTGGACGAGCAGGCGGCATCGAGAGTTGGAGACTATCGATTTAGCCCGCCGCCGCGCTCGGCGTCCGCACGTCGCGGAACTGGCGTCGGTAGAGGGTCGCGTAGAGGCCATCGAGATCGAGGAGCGCATCGTGGGTGCCGCGCTCGACGATCTGGCCGTCCTCGATCACCAGGATCAGGTCGGCGCTGCGGATCGTGCTGAGGCGGTGGGCGATGATCACGCTCGTCCTGCCCGCCAGCACCGTGGCGAGGGCGCGCTGGATCGTCGCCTCGGTGCGCGTGTCGATATTCGCGGTTGCCTCGTCGAGGATCAGGATCCGGGGATCGGCCAGCAGGGCGCGGGCGAACGAGAGGAGTTGGCGCTGCCCCTGGCTGATATTGCCGCCGCCCTCGCCGAGCGGCGTGTCATAGCCCTGCGGCAGAGCGGTGATGAAGTCGTGCGCGTCGGTCGCTCGCGCCGCCGCCTCGATCGCCTCGCGCGGCGCGCCGAGCTTCCCGTAGCCGATATTCTCCGCGATCGTGCCGCTGAACAGGAACGGCTCCTGCAAGACGACCGCGATCTGCCCGCGCAGGCTGGCGCGCGTCGCGTCGCGCACATCCTGGCCGTCGATCAGCACCGCGCCGCCGGTCACATCGTAGAAGCGCGGGATCAGCGAGGCGATCGTCGTCTTGCCCGCGCCGGTGCGCCCGACGAGCGCCAGCGTCTGCCCCGGCTCGACGCTGAAGCTGACCCCGCGCAGCACCGGGCGGTCGCTGTCGTAGCCGAAGGTCACGTTGTCGAAGGTGATCCCGCCCGCGATCTGGCCGAGGGTTTTGGCATCCGGCGCGTCGGCGACTTCGGGCGACTCATCGAGGATCGTGTAGATCCGTTCCGCGCCCGCCAGGCTCGACTGCGCCTGCGTGTAGACCTGCGAGATCAGCTGGATCGGCCGGAAGAACTGCTGCACGTAGATCAGGAACGCGGCCAGCGTGCCGACGGTCAGCCGATTCTGGAAGACCAAGTAACCGCCGAAGCCAATCACGAGCGCGGTGGACAACGTACTCAGCACGTCGATCGCCGGGGCGAAGGCGCTGGTGATCCCGGTCGCCTGCACGTTGGCGCTGCGGTTCGCCTCGTTCCGCTGGCGGAAGCGCGCGATGTTGAACTCGGTGCGGTTGAATGCCTGCGCCTGCCGCACGCCGACAATCTCTTCCTGCAACTCCGCTGTCACGTCGCCGACCGTCTCGCGCGTGCGTCGGAAAGCGGTGCGGGCGCGGCGGGCGAAGAGGTTGGTCGTCAGCAGCATGACCGGGATGATCGTGAAGGAGACGAGCGCCAGTGGCCAGTCGAGGATCAGCATCGTCGCCACGATCCCGACGAGGCTGAAGATCTGGCCGAGCAGTTGCGTCAAGCCTTGCGAGAGGAACTGGTTCAGCGTGTCAACGTCGTTGGTGACGCGGCTGATCAGGTCGCCGACCGGGCGGCGGTCGAAGTAGGTCAGCGGCAGGCGCTGCAAACGATCGAAGATCCGCTCGCGCATCCCGGCGAGGACGCGCTGGCCGATCTGACCGACTTGCAGCGTCTGCCCGCGCGAGGCCAGCGCCCCGACGATGTAGACCCCGGCCAGCGCCAGCATGTAGAGCAGCAGCGCACGACGGTCGCCCGGCCCGATCGCCCGGTCGATCGCCCGCCCGATGAGCAACGGCCCCGCCGCCTGCGCCGCTGCGCTGAGGACGATCAGGCCCAGCGCGGCGACGATCAACGACCGGAATGGCGTTAACTCCGCGACGAGACGCCGCGCGGTCGTCCGGCGGTCGGTCGCCTTCTCTGCAGGGGTATTCGCCATCGATTCGAGCGCCTGGCGCATCATGGATCTATTCGCTCCTGTGGGGCGGCGCGATAACAAGCCCCACGCATCATCAATTCGCGGTACTACCCTGGCAACGCCACGCCGAGCGAGAAGATTCCGCCCCCACCCAGAACGCGCACCATTCGTTCTACCACTCGCCAGCCCGCGCGACAACCGCCCCCTATCGCCCGGTCGCCATCGCCCCCAGCCGCCCTTCCGCCGTCCGCAAATATTCGGCGCTGAGGTCGATCCCGATCCCGCGCCGACCGCGCCGCACCGCCGCGACGATCGCCGTGCCGGTGCCGACGAACGGGTCGAGGACGATGCCGCCGAGCGGGCAGGTCGCCAGGATCGGCAGGGCACAGAGGGCTTCGGGGAAGGGGGCGCTGTGCGCGTCGCGTCGCCAGCTATCCTCCGGCACGATCTCCCAGACATCACCGGGCTTACTACCCCGGTTGTCGTAGGGCAGGACGTAGAAGCCGTCGCGCGCCAGCTCGGTCGCGCGCCCGGAGACGGCGGTCGAGTCGGAGTGCGTCACGCGCTGCTGCCCGCGGATGACCATGCGGAAGTCGAAGAGTTCCCCGGCGTTGACCTTCGCCAGCGTCGCATCGAGCGCGGCCAGCGCCGCCGCGCGTTCCGCCGCCGAGAGGGCGGTGCTGCGCTGAATCTGCCGCCGGTAGCGGACCCCCGAGACGCCGGTCGCCGTCACGATCCCATCGACTCCTTGCGTGGTGGGGCGCGGGGCGTTGCGGATCGCATCGACGTCGTAGTACGGTCGGGCCGAAAGCACGAAGTGGAAGACATGCTCGTGGACATTCCGCAGCTTGTCGCGCGCGTTGTCCGGGCCGCCTTTCAGCTTGTGCCAGATCACCTCGTTGCGGAGCATCCAGCCCCCCTCATCCTGCAGGGCGAGCGCCACCCGCCAGGGGATACCACAAAGGTTCTTGCGCTCGTAGGCGTCGCCGAGGTTGAGCCAGAACGAGCCGGTCGGCTTGAGGACGCGCCGAATCTCCGCGCAGATCGGCAGCAGCGCCGCGACATAGTCGCGCACCGTCGCCTCACCGCCGATCGCCGTGGCGTTGGCATAACGCCGCTGCCGCCAATACGGTGGGCTCGTCAGCACCATGTCGATGCATCCGTCGGGCAGCGTCCGCAACGAGCCGAGCGCGTCGCCCGCGACGAGCAAAGCGGGCGTGTCGCAGGCGAGGAATGTTGTCCAAACGGCGGGATCAAGGGTGGGGGCGGAAAGCACAGCACGAAACTCCACACGATAGGCGGCGCGCACCGGCACCACCACAACGGGCCAATACCTCCGTGCGTACAAACAGGGGTAGCGTAGTGGTCACAAGTGTTGCCGTCAATGTGGTTGCCAACGCGATGAAAGGGAGAGTAGCGGTGTGACCGTGCGTCGGAGAGCTGTCGTTGACGCATCGTCTTGCCCCTCCCGCTGCCTCACATCACTCAACTTCGTTCACCCACGCACTATAGCGCGCCAACCTGAACCAAACCTAAATTTGGGTAGTGACAGCACTCGGTGGCAGCAGAACAAAACGCAGCGGGGACAGCCTTTACTGTCCCCGCCGCGTTTGCTAGGGTTGTGGTGATAGATGGCACGCACCCGCCCGCTTTCGGGGAGGGTCGCCGCTCGCAGGCGGCGGGGTAGGGTCCGTACCCCCTTCACGACTCATGACCCACGACTCACGACTCGTTGAACAACCCCTCGGCCTTCATCCGCGCGAGGGTGCGATCGAACGCCTCGACGGTCCGCACGATGTCCTCGTCGGTGTGGGCAATGCTGAGGACCGCCCCGGCACCGTGCCAGAGGTCCATCCCTTCCAGCATCATCCCGGCGCGCAGGGTCATCAGCAGCTTCTCAGAGCCGCGCGCCTTCAGGATCGAGGCGGGGACACCCTCGGGGTGCCGCAGATCGGTCGGCAACTGGCCCGGGTAGCGCGTGCCGACAATCGTGTTGATGATCGAACTCTCGCCGTAGGCGAAGCCGGGGAGATCGTGGCGCAGGAATGCTTCATTGAAGCCGCGCTTCAGGGTATCGGCCAGCCGATCGGCCCCGCGCTGCACCGCCGGGTCGGAGACGAGCCGCAGCGCCGTCACCCCGGCGGTCGCCGAGAGCGGATTGGCGTTGTAGGTGCCGGGGTGCTGCACCTTGCGCGTCCGGTTCCACGCCGGATCATCCTTGAACTCCAACAGCTCCATGATCGCGCCGCGCCCGGCCACCGCGCCGCCCGGCAGGCCCCCGGCGACGATTTTCGCCATCGTCGTCATATCGGGGATAATCCCGGTCAGCGCCTGCACACCGCCCGGCGACCAGCGGAACCCGGTCACCACCTCATCGAAGATCAGCACCACGTCGTGACGCGCGGTGATCTCGCGCAGGCGGGCGAGGAAACCATCGGGGAGCGGGACGGTCGCATACGACGCGCCGCTCGGCTCCAAGATCACCGCCGCGATGTCGTGATCGGCCTCGGCCAGGGCGCGCTCGACGAAGTCCAGATCGTTGCTCGGCGCGATCACCACGGTATCGAGGACCGCCTTGGGGACACCGGGCGGGGCCTGATCGAATGGCGGCGTGTTGCCGGGGACGGCGTAATCGTGCCAGCCGTGGAAATGCCCGGCGAACTTGAGGATCTTGTCACGACCGGTATAGGCGCGGGCGAGGCGCAACGCCAGCATCGTCGCCTCGGTCCCGGCGGAGGTGAACTTCACCCGCTCCGCAGAAGGGACGAGGCGATGGATCCACTCGGCCCACTCGACTTCGAGCCGATGCCCGGCACCGTAATGGGTCCCCTTCCGCATCTGCGCCACGACCGCATCGACGATCTCGGGGTGGCTGTGGCCGAGGAGCAACGCCCCGTGGCCCATCGTGTAGTCGATGATCTCGTGCCCATCGACATCCCACTTTTTCGAGCCGAGCGCCTGCTCGATATAGATCGGGAACGGCTTGGCGTAGCGGATGTCGTGGGCGATCCCCCCCGGCAGCGCCGCGCGCCCCCGCTGGTAGAGTTCGCGCGACTGCGGGTGCTCCGCGATGTACTGCTCTTCGATCGTGATCGTCTGCTCCTGGACCATCGCCATTGCCTCCTATTGAAGATCGCCCTCGCGCCGGTCGCGGCAAACGACGTGGCTGACTCCCAACCCGGCTCACAGTGCTCGCGCCGGAGGGAAGGACAGGGTGACTATAGCGCAGGGGCGGGGGACTGTCCACGCCTAAGACACGCCAAAAAGCCCGGCACAACCATCGTGCCGAGCAACGTCGGTAAACATCCGGGCGGAGCCAATTGCCTGCGGCAAGCGACCATACAACCGCGCCCGGATGACGCTGAAATTGGGCGGCGAGTCGGTAGGTCGGAGAGGGCGCCGTTGACCTCTCGCGACCCACGACTCTTTATTCCCCGCCGCCCGTGGGAGCGGGGACAGGCACTACGCCGAGCGGGGCTGCCGCACCGGTGCCGTAGCTGGATCGATTCGGCGCGCCAGGGCCATCAGCCCGCGCGCGAGACGGGGGCGCACCAGCGCCTTGGGCTGGTTCCGCCGCGCCAACCGCGCCTGGGCCGCCTCATCGATGAGGCCCTGCCAACGGTCGCGGCCAGCGAGTCGAATTTCCTCGTACATGGTCATCTCCTTCGATCGCCGCGGCGCGAGCTTATCGCGCGCCGGACGGCGTCGCACATCGCATCATCGTCTCAGACGCGCCGAATACGCCGCGCGATCCGCGCGATGGTGGGTGTGATTGCGGAGAAGTGGTCGTGAACATCGTGGCGCACTCCCGCCGAGCGTCGTCGGCATGGTCACACCCGCTTCGCCGTGCGGCGAACGGGCCTGACAGGTGCGCTTCGCGGACGCCTGCGGGGTTAGCTGTCGGGTTCGGGCGGGAAGCGTGAAACAATCGCCCTACGCGCGATGCGCGATTCACCCCGAGTTCGTGGGTCCCCCACCCGGCACGAGGCCGGCTCGGCGTGAGGCTTCCGACCGTAGAGACGGTCGCGATGCCTCGCGGAGAGTATAACGCCTCGACGGCAAAATTGTTCCTTCCTCCATGAATCAATCATGAATCAATGTCGCGTTAGGCCCTATTCTTCGGGGTCGCCCCCTGATTGTTCGCGGAAACCGGCCCGCAACGCTTCGCGCGACTCGCGGCGCAGCAGCACCTCGGCGAGGGTCGCGGCGAAGTTGGGCGTGTGCGCGCCGGTCGAAACGTCGCAGATCGCTATGGGGGGGTGGATCAGCGGGACGCGGCTGCCCACAGGGGCGCTATCACTCGACCCGCCCCGACAGCGGCCCGAGCTAGACTCAGGCCCAGCCAGCCCGCCGCTCTTTCAGCCAGGCCAGCACGGCGGCGCGGCTGAGCAATACCGGCGCTGTCGCATCCGACGTCGAGGAGAGTTCGCCGCGCTCGATCGCGCGGCGCAAGATGGCGGGGGGCACCCCATAGAGGCGGGCCACCTCATCCACGGTCATCGCCTGCGCCCCGAGGCGATCCTGCGTCGCGCCGGACGACGCTTCTTTATGTAGCTTAGCTTCTTTATGTAGCTTATCGGGACGTAGCTTGTCGGGACCCGGCTTATCGGGAGGTTGTCCGGTCATCTTGCCCCCCCTCCTGCCTCGCGCTGCGGCCACCGAAACAATCCTGCAACATCATGCTATATGTAACAACGCCCGTACCATCACCCGCATTCCACCGCGGCCATCCCGCCGCATCAACAGCCGATCACCCCGTCAACGCTAGCGCGCCGCCGAGGCGCGAGAGGGGCCGCCGAATGGAACGCAGAGGTCGTGTTCTGAACCCTGGTGCCGCCCTGGCGACATGGGGAAGCATGGGCGATACGCGCGATGGCGACAAGGGGCATGGCCGCCGAGCGCCCAGGCGACACGCGCCATGATCGGGCGATCATTTGACAGGGGCGCGTGTGAGCGGTATCTTTTCCTAACTAAGAGTCATTCCGAAGTAGGCGCTCCACCCGCGCCTTCGGCGACGACGAAACCGACGCGTGCGTGGAGCGGGAGGCAATGATGAGCGAGGCGCAGATTACGCCGGTGACCGAAGAATATCTCCGCGCGATCCTGGACCTCGGCATCGCCGGGCGCCCGGTGATCGGGCGCCGCCTCGCCGATTCGCTCGGTGTCGCCCCCTCGACCGTCACCGCCACCCTCCAGCGGATGGGGCGCGAGGAATTAGTCGTCCTCAACGAGCGCAAAGAGGTCAACCTCACGAAGCAAGGCGCGGCGTTCGCCATCGCCGCCGCGCGTCGCCACCACCTTTCCGAACGGCTGCTGGTCGACACGATGGGGTTCGACTGGACCCGCGCCCACCAGGAGGCCGAGCGCTGGCAGCACGCCCTCACCGACGAGACGGAAAAGCTGCTCTGGGAGACGCTCGGTCGCCCGACCCGCTGCCCGCACGGCAACCCGATCCCTGGGACCGGGGCCTGCTTCTCCCCCGGCACGCGCTGGCTGCGCGAGGCGCGCGAGGGCGATGAGTTAATCGTGGAGCGGATCGCGGAACGGGCCGAAGCCGACACGAACCTGATGCGCTTCTTCGAGCGCCAGGGGATCATCCCCGAGGCATCCCTGATCGTCGATGAGATCGTCCTGGCGAACGGTACCCTCAGCGTCACCGCGCCGGGGGGAACGGTTGTTCTCGGCCTGGAAGCCGCCTCGCAGGTACTGATGCGCCCGAAAGAATCGCACCCCCTGCGCCAATTCCCCGCCCAGTGGCAGGATAGCCACGCCGCCGTCAATACGAACGCGCCGCTCGGGGTGGTGACGGTCGGGGATTAACGCCTCGTCGGTGGGCACGTTGGGCGCTTAATCGCGCCGTTCCGCGATCACGACGCGATCGCGTAGCCGCTGCTCACGGCATGGCAGGGCGTACGCGTGGGGTGGCCGACGGCTGAGCCCTACGCCCCAGCCGACGCACCCCCTCACCGCCCGGTCAGCCCCGTCGCCCGCACCCCGAGGGCGACCAGGGCGCTGAGGGTTTCGGCCAGCTCCTGCTCTTCGAGCGTGAACGGTTCGCCGTGGATCCGCCCGACCCAGAAGATCCCCCGCTGGCCTTGTTCCGGCGGCAGCGGGATGAGCATCGCGGCGAGCGCCGATTGCATCTCCGGGAGCGGCAGCGGCGCATCGCCATCGATCACCAGCCCGTGCGCCACGATCAGCGACCGACCGGCGTAGATCGCATCGCGCATCCGCCCATCGAGGAGATCGAACGGCAACGGCGCGATCGTCGTCGTGCGCCCGCTCGCCATCGTCAGCAGCGGGACGAGATGCCCCGAGGGTTCATCGAGCAGGGCGATGCTGCACGCATCGGCACGCAAGAGGCGCTGCGCCAATTGACCGCAACGTTCCAACATCCGCTCAAGGTCGCTCGTCGCCAATATCTCCGCGGCGAACGCCCGCAGCGCCCGATAGGCACCGATTCCCTGCGCGAGGTCGCTGGCACCCTCAGCGGTCCCCGCCACCTCGCGGCGGGCCGCCTCCGTATCATCCCAAAGCGCCACTGGTGCCTCATCTCGCAGCCGGGCTACGGTATCCACCGGACGTTCAATCGTGAAAGTCATCACATCACCACCGACGTAACGTACCGACATCGTTTGGGAACACAAAAAAGGATCTTCGCGCCAGGAGCGCGTATATCGATGTACTACGTTGGCAAACGGCGAAAGGATAATGAGGCTTGGTCCGAGCCGAGAGAACAGGGACCTTTGTACCCTCGCGACCCCGGGGGCTGGGCGGAGAGCCGCACCGGGAACCTGTGGCGACGATGTTGCGTAGCTACATACGGTTATCCGTTGACACGCGATCGGCATGGCGACTAGCATGGAAACGATCACGCGATGGGCGCGGCGCGTGGCGCCCCCGTCGCGGCTGACGATCAGGCAGCAACACTCACGAAAGGGTATGCTCGTGCAAAATCCACAGGGCGGCCGACGCCGACCATTCGACCCTCGACTCCTCGCCGCCGGTGCCGTCGCCGGGGCGGCGCTCGGCCTCTGGGCCAACACCAAGACCCGCGAATACCGGCAAACCGGCACGATGCCGAAGCTGATTAATTGGGGGCAGGTCCGCACCGTCGCCACCAGCATGAACCGCGGCGAGGGCCTCGGCCCCGCCGAGCGCGCCAGCCTCGCCGCCGAATACCGCCGACTCGTGGAAAGCTGCCTCGGGCCGATCACCGCCTACACCGGCACGCCGCTGCCACGCCCGTTCGAGGCGACCCTCGCGTTCGACCGCGCCGACTGGGTCAACGCCAACATCGACAATTTCGAGCAACTCTTCGCGCCGCTCGAAGGGCTCAACCCGCTCAACGATCAGCAGCCGCGAATCGCTTCCGTCCTCTGGGGGAACGCCAGCCAGACGGTCATCAGCGGCGAGATGGGCCTGCTCCTCGGCTACCTCGCGCGGCGGGTCCTCGGCCAGTACGATCTTGCCCTCCTCGGCAAAGAGCCGATCACCGACGGCAAGCTCTACTTCGTGGAGCCGAATATCCGCCAGGTGCAGCAGCAACTCGGGCTGCCGCTCGACGACTTCCGCATGTGGCTGGCCCTCCACGAGACGACCCACGTCTTCGAGTTCGAGGCGCACCCTTGGCTGCGCGCCCACCTCAACGGGATCCTGGAGCAATACTTCGAGTTCCTGAGCCAGGATATGAGCCAACTCAAGGACGGCGGCTTCGGCACCCTCCGCAGCTTCCTCGACCGCGCCAAGCGACGCGGTGGCGCTGGCGAGGCCGACGCGAGCACGAACAACTGGATCGAGCGCCTGATGACCGACGAGCAGCGCGAACTCTTCTCGCAGATGCAGGCGACGATGGCGATCGTCGAGGGTTACAGCAACCACGTCATGAACGTGATCGGGCGGCAGATGCTGCCCGGCTTCGACCAGATCACCAAGCGGTTCGAGCAGCGCAAGCGCGAGAAGAGCGTCGCCGAGCAGATCTTCATCCGCCTGACCGGCCTGGACATGAAGATGGAGCAGTATCGCCTCGGCGAACAGTTCATCGACCGCGTCGTCGCGCTGCGCGGCCATGCCTTCGCCCATCAAGTCTGGGATGGCCCCGAGACGATCCCCAACCTCGCCGAGGTCAAGAGCCCGGAACGGTGGATCGCCCGGATGGACGCCCAGCTCGCCCAGCCCGCCGGGGCCTGAACGCTCTCG
>DATCMP010000070.1:0-15504 GCA_036563365.1 Thermomicrobiales bacterium | reverse complement strand
GATGCCCCTCGCCTTCGCGATCGCCGTCTTCAACCTGCTCGCCGACTGGGACGGCCTCTGCCAAGACCGGCACGGCCACACGCATCTCTCGCTCGCCGAGTTCTGCCTCTGAGCTAGCACCAGTGGTTATATACGCGCTGTGGTTCAGCTCCTATTCCTCATCCCTTGCCATCAATGTGCAACAAAGCCCCCACCCTATTGTGCAGGGTGGGGGCGCTGATGACGTTACTGGCAACTGATTGCGGCGCTAGACCTTCGCGCCGACGCCGTGGCAGTTCTTGTACTTCTTGCCACTCCCACAGAAGCAGGGATCGTTGCGACCGATCTTCTGCGACTTCGCCGGGGCGCGCTTCGGCTTGCGCTCCTCGCCATCATCGCTGCGGTTCGTGACCGCCTCTTCCATCGGGCGCGGGCGCATCGGGCGCACGATCTCGACGTGGTAGATCTGATGGGCGATGTCGTGCCGCAGATGATCGAGCAGGCTCTGGAACATCCGGTAGCCCTCGGTCTTGTAGGCGATCAGCGGATCTTTCTGCCCGTATGCCTGGAGGCCGATCCCCTGGCGCATCTCGTCCATCTGGGTCAGGTGATCGATCCAGAGGCGGTCGCTGGTGCTGAGGAAGACCAAGCGCTCGACCTGACGCATCGTCTCTTCGCCGAGCTTCGCCTCTTTCTGATCGTACGCCTCGTCGGCCATCGTGGTGAAGAAGCCGATCAGGCCATCTTTATCGTAGGCTTCGAGGGCTTCGGGCGTCAAATCCTTGACGCTCTCGGGAGGAAGAATCTGTGCGACCGCTTGCAACATCGCCGGGAAGTCGGGCTCCGCGCCGCGCTCCTCCGGCCAGTTCGCGGCCACCACATCGGCGAGTTCCTCGGCGATCATGTCGAGGATCCGATCGCGCAACGGCTCACCGGCGATCACCTTGCGGCGGTCGGTGTAGATCACCTCGCGCTGCTTGTTCATCACATCGTCGTATTGCACGACATGCTTGCGGAGATCGAAGTTGTAGCCCTCGACCTTGGTCTGGGCGCTCTCGATCGAGCGGGAGATGATCCCGGCCTCGATCGGCGTGTCATCATCCATCCCCAGGCGCCCCATGACGCCCTGGATACGGTCAGAACCGAACCGGCGCATCAGCTCGTCTTCAAGCGAGACATAGAACCGGCTGGAGCCCGGATCACCCTGGCGACCGGCGCGACCGCGGAGCTGATTGTCGATTCGCCGCGACTCGTGGCGCTCGGTGCCGATGATGTGCAGCCCGCCCTTCTCGGCGACGCCCGGCCCGAGGAGGATGTCGGTACCGCGCCCGGCCATGTTCGTCGCGATCGTGACCGCTCCAGGCTGTCCGGCCTCCACGACGATCATCGCCTCGCGCTCGTGCTGCTTCGCGTTGAGGACGGCGTGATCGATCCCGGCCTGATGCAACTTCTTACTCAGGCGCTCGCTCGTCTCGATCGAGGTCGTACCGACGAGGACCGGGCGACCCGAAGCGTGCATCTCCTCAACTTCGCGCACCACCGCGCGGAACTTCGCCTCTTCGTCTTTGTAGATCTGGTCGGCGTAGTCCTCGCGGATCATCGCGCGGTTCGTGGGGATGGGGATGACCTCAAGATTGTAGATCGCAGCGAACTCTTCCGCTTCCGTCTCGGCGGTACCGGTCATCCCGGCCAGCTTCTCGTACATACGGAAATAGTTCTGGAAGGTGATCGTCGCCAGCGTGACGTTCTCACGCCGCACGCGCACCCCTTCCTTCGCCTCGACCGACTGATGCAGCCCCTCGCTCCACCGGCGACCGGGCATCTTGCGCCCGGTGAACTCATCGACGATCACCACCTCGCCATCCGGCTCGATGATATATTCCTTATTGAGGTGGTAGAGCGCCTTCGCCTTCAGCGCGTTTTCGAGGAAATGGACGAAGTCGCTGTAGCGATCATCGTAGAGCGAAGCACCATCGGGCAGACCGAGCATCTGCTCGACCCGATCGATCCCCTCATCGGTGACCTGCACCGTCTTGCGCTTCTCATCGATCTCGTAGTCGCGCTCGATCCGCAGTTGCTTGGCGAGTTGGGCGAACTGGTAGTAACGATCGGTCGCCTCTTCGGCGGGACCGGAGATGATCAGCGGCGTGCGCGCCTCATCGATCAGGATATTGTCGACCTCGTCCACAATGGCGAAGTAGAGCGGGCGCTGCACCGTCTGCTCGATATCGACAACCATGTTGTCGCGCAAATAATCGAAGCCGAACTCGTTGTTCGTGCCGTAGAGGATGTCAGCGGCGTAGGCTTCGCGGCGCTCGACCGGTCGCCAGTGGTTCAGGCGTTCGTCACCGTGCGGCTCTGGATCGTCGAACTCCGGATCGTAGATCCCGGCGAACTCGTGGCTGATGACGCCGACACTGAGCCCGAGACGCCGATAAACCGGCCCCATCCAGCCGCCGCCTAGTCGCGAGAGATAATCGTTCGGCGTGACCAGATGGACACCGCGTCCGTTGAGCGCATTGAGATAGAGCGGCAATGACGCGACGAGGGTCTTTCCTTCGCCGGTACGCATCTCGGCGATCCGCCCGGAGTGGAGGACCATCCCGCCCATCAGTTGCACGTCGAAATGGCGCTGACCGTTGGCACGCTTGCTCGCCTCGCGCGTGGCGGCGAATGCCTCGGGCAGGAGTTCGTCGAGAGTAGACCCCTTGTCTAACCGCTTTTTGAACTCGACGGTCTTAGCGAGGAGTTGCTCGTCGGACAGCTTGACGAATTGCGGCTCTAATTCGTTGATCTTGGTGACCTGCCCGCTGATCTCTTTGAGGGTGCGGCTGGTCGTGTCCCCGAAAACACGGGTGAGAAATTTACGCATGGATCGGATTCTCCTGTGAACGGCGTGCTGCACACGCATACCGCGTATGCGAGGTGACACAACAGGTGGAAACAGCCTATGGACAAGCCATACGCACCTATCAAGTGTACTACACCGGGCGATGGCTTGAGGTTACAGCGGGGGATACACACTCGCCCCTCCCGGTCTACGGATGGTGCATGAACATAGTCACATTCACGCCCGCGTCCCGCTCTCGGCGCGCATGAAGATCAGGCGTGGCACCGCGATCGGCAGTTGGCGGGAGAGTGCCGCAACGGCGTGGGCGATCCGCCCGATCCGCCGCAAAGACGGCGGCAACGCACGCACGGGGACCGGCAGGAAGCCGAAGCGTGTGTAATAACCCGCCAGGGAGGACCGGCAATAGAGGTAGAGCGGCGCGGGCTCGTGCTCACGCAATGCGCCGATCAACGCCGCCCCGATCCCTGCCCCGTGCAGTGCCGGTCGCACCGCCAGCGAGGCGAGTTCGCACGTCCCATCGGGATGGCGTCGCACCTGGATCGTGCCGACGAGCGTCCCACCGACCTCGGCAACGAGAAAACGCCGCCAGTCGAGATCGCGCGGATTGAGGTGCGCGGCGTAGATCAACCCCCTGATCGCCCAGCGGTCGGCGGCGATGGCGGGGCGAATGCGGAGCTGTCTCCCGGCGCTATTCGCCATCCTATCCGCCATCGATATGTCCTTTCCCGGTCGCGCGGCGGACCATCATCACAGGCGGCGTCCGGCTGATGATAGAATGCTGCGAGAAACGCGGTCGCTCGGTGATCAGGATCGCGCTCCGCGATTAAGGATACTCGGGATAAGGATCAGGACAAGGGCGCGCGCAAGGCTGTAGAGCAATACGCGCTACTGCCCTCAGGACGGTGTATCCAACGGGCGCAGGCGCGTGGGCCTGCGAAGCCACTCACGACCCATTTACGCCCTCGGGGTACGACGTACGACTCACGAATGGGGGGAGCGATGGCCGAGATCACAATGCCGCACCTCGGGGAGAGCGTCACGGAGGGGACGATCGGGCGTTGGTTGAAGCAACCGGGCGAACGGGTCGAGCAAGACGAGCCATTGGTTGAGGTGACGACCGATAAGGTCAACACCGAGATGCCTGCGCCATTCGGTGGTGTTCTCGCGGCGATCATCGCCCCGGAAGGGGCTACGGTCGCGGTGGGCGACCAGATTGCCACGATCACGGTCGCGGGTGAAGTCGCGACCGAAGCGGTCCCGGCTCCTGCTCCGGTGACCAACCAGGACGCGGGCGAGGCGAGCGGGCCGACGGACGACACACCTAGCGGCAATACCGAACTGAACGGGACAGCGACAGCCCCACACGAGCAGACTGCAAGCGCAGAATCGGGCGCGGAAGGCGCAGGCGGGCGACGGCGTTTCACGCCGGTCGTGTTACGCCTCGCGGAGCAGCACGAGATCGCCGACGCCGAATTGGCGCGCGTCCCCGGCACCGGTCTCGGCGGGCGGGTCAGCAAGCACGACTTGCTGCACTATATCGAGACGCAGAACAAAACCCCACGGCCACAAGTCGCTGCGGCCCCCGTCGCCGTCGCCGAAGCCCCGACGCGACCAGTTTCGGCGGTGTCGGCTACGTCACCGGCAATCCAGCAACGTGCCGAGACGACTTCAACACCACCCCCCCACACACCGGCACCGCGCCCAACCCCGCCACTGGGCGCAATGGCGGCGAGTGGCGCACCGGATACTCCGCAGCCGCTGACACCGATGCGCCGCGCCATCGCCGAGCACATGGTCCGCTCCCTGGCGACCGCGCCGCACGCCTGGACGATGATCGAGGTCGATATGACCGCGCTCGTCCGCTACCGCACGCAGCAGAAAGACGCATTCCGCGCCCGTGAAGGGTTCGCGCTGAGTTATGTCCCGTTCGTCATCGAGGCGACGATCGCCGCATTGAAAGAATTTCCGATCCTCAACTCATCCTTGGTCGATGGCGGGACCGTCATGAAGCGCCAGCTAAATATCGGCCTGGCGGTCGGGCTCGATGGGCAGCAAGGCTTGCTCGTCCCGGTGATCAAGGGGGCCGACGGCCTGAGCCTGATCGGCCTCGCCCGCGCGGTCAACGACGTGGCAACGCGCGCCCGCGCGAACCGGCTGACGGCGGACGACCTGAGCGGCGGCACCTTCACCGTCAATAATCCCGGCTCGTATGGGTCGGTCCTCTCGCAGCCGATCATCAATCAACCCCAAGCGGCGATCCTGACGATGGAAGCGATCATCAAACGCCTGATTGTCCTCACCGATCCGGCGACCGGCGACGACACGATCGCCGTCCGCTCGATGATGAATATGTGCATCTCCTTCGACCACCGCCTCCTCGACGGCCAGACCGCCGGGCAGTTCCTCGGCAGCATCCGGCGGCGACTGGAAGACTTTAAGGGGACGGCGGGGCTATAAACGAGCGCGGTCAGAATCAGAGACGCAGGGCCGGGGCGTCGTGATGCCCCGGCCCTGCTTTTTGTCATCACTTTTGCTGACAGGTTGCTCTTGCTTCTGAGGGCAGGCAAACAATTAGCCCGCCACCCTCTCCCAGATAATCACCGTCGTACGGGTCGTCTCGCCGCGCGTCGTTGGTTCGGTGCTCAGGTGTAGCTGATCTTCGTGGAACGCGGCGAGGCGGAGGAGGTCGATGCCGACCCAATCCGGGATCAGGCTGGCCTCGACGTGATGAATGACCCGATCGCCCTGGAAGGTGTAGCGCCCCGCGTAGGACAGGTAGCCCTCGAACGCCGCCGCCTTTTCGCTCGTCCCCTCGCCGCGCCCGTAGTCGATGCCGAACGGCGCGCGACCACCGGCCATGATCGTCGCTGACATCCACCCTTCAGGGGTGTAGAGGATATAGCCGACCGCCTCGCGCCCGTACGGGTAACGCACGCGACCATCGTTAAAACGGGTTTCCATCGTGACCAGCCGCCAACTGCCGAGCAATGGATTCATCATTCTCCCTTCAACTCAAGGGCAACCATAAGGGCGCTTCGCTGATCAACCGAGGATGGCGGTCGTCGCCAGTTGGCGCGTCGGCAAGCCGGAAATTGTGAGGGTCGCGCCACGCCCATAGCGGCGCACGGTGCGATAGGACTGTATATCGGGGTTGCTGTACTGCTCGATCATGCCACCGGAAAGATCGAGGATCCATAATTCGGGAATTAACGCTTCGGCATAGAGTTTCAGCTTCACGCTGCGATCGGTGGCGAGTGACGAATCGGCGACCTCGATTACGAGCAGCACATCTTCCGGGCCGGGCAAGCGAGGGTGATAAAAATCATCTCGGGCACGAACGATAGCAAGATCTGGTTCAGGTGCGGAGAACGCCGATAGCTGGATCGGGTTTTGGATCCAGAGGATAGTATCGGGCCACCCCAATTGACCGAGCAGCGCGGTGAGCCGTGCGATAGAGCTAGCATGTCGCGGGCCCATCGGACTCATCTTAACGAGCACCCCTTCGATCAATTCGAGCCGATCATCCTCATCGAGAATCCCCGATGCCGCCATCCGCTCGACTTCAGCGACCGTAAATAAGCGTTGCTCAAGTTTCACGGTCATCGAGGTCCCCCTTGACGGACAGGCGTTCCGACCCAAAACAGGATGAGGATGGGTTAATACTAGCAGAACGATCAGCATTCCGCGTCAGCTGGAACAACCGAGGGCAAGAGTTCATCTGCCCCCGTCCTACCGATGCGCCCGGAGGCGCTGCTGGATTGAGAAAAGCAGATTGATCGCTTCGAGCGGCGTCGTATTGACGAGATCGAGCGCGGCGATCTCGTGCAGCATCGCACCATCAGCCCCACAATCAGCATCGACGGGTATAGCAGGCGGCGGTGGCGCATGGCCGTTCGTAGCGTTGTACTCGCCCGGCGTCTCGCTGACCTGACGGAGCGGCGTGGCGGTCGCTTCGAGGTCGCGCAAGAGGAGTGCGGCCCGCTCGGTGACCGAGCGCGGCACCCCGGCGAGGCGCGCGACGTGGATACCGTAGGAGCGCGCAGCCCCACCGGGCGCGATTCGGTGTAGGAAGACGATCCCGTCCTCGTCCTCGCGCACGGTGACATTGCAGGCGCGCAGGCGCGGCAGGCGATCGAGCAGGCCGAGCAGTTCGTGGTAGTGCGTGGCGAAGAGGCAACGTGCGCCGATCCGATCGTGGATATCCTCGATCACCGCGCGGGCGATCGCCAATCCATCGAGGGTACCGGTGCCGCGCCCGATCTCATCGAGGATGATCAGGCTGCGCGGCGTCGCATGGTGGAGGATCGCCGCCGTCTCCAGCATCTCCACCATGAAGGTACTTTGCCCCGCCGCCAGATCATCCTGCGCGCCGACACGGGTGAAGATCCGGTCGGTCAGGCCCAGGTGCGCCTCAGTAGCGGGGACGAATGCGCCGATCTGTGCCATGAGGACGATCAGTGCCACCTGGCGCAAATAGGTGCTTTTGCCGGCCATATTCGGCCCGGTGAGGAGCATGATCGCCCCCGCACCATCGAGCTCGTCGGCATCGAGATCGACGTCGTTCGGGATGAAGGTGTGCCGCTCGACCGCCGCTTCGACCGTGGGATGCCGCCCCGCGCGAATGTGGAGTGCGCGACCAGCATCCATGATCGGGCGCACGTATCCCTGACGCTCGGCGACCTCGGCAAGCGCCGCGACGACATCAAGCTGGGCGATCGCCGCCGCCGTAGCGAGGAGACGGGGAGCCTGTTCCGCCAATTCCCCGAGGACACGCAGGTAGATCGCCTCTTCGACGGCGTTAATCTGTCCCTCGGCATCGGCGATCCGCGCCTCGAACTCTTTTAACTCGGGCGTGATGTAACGTTCGCAGGAGGTCAGCGTCTGCTTGCGGATATACTCCGGCGGCACGAGCGACAGATTTGGATTGGTAATCTCTAGGTAATAGCCGAAAATCTTGTTATAGCCGACCTTCAACGATTTGATCTTCGTGCGCTCGCGCTCGCGCCGTTCCAGTTCGGCGATCCAGAGGCGGGCGTCGCGAATCCCATCGATCAGCCCATCGAGTTCGGCATCATAACCGGGACGAATCCGCCGCCCTTCCTGCACCCCGGCGATGGCCCGCTCAACGACCTCGGCCACCTCCGCGCAAGGGTCGAGGCGTTCACGTAGCGTAGCAACAACGTCGGTGTCGAGACCTTCCAACGCCGCGCGTAGTTCCGGCACCACGCCGAGGGTCAGCCGCAGGTTATGGAGTTCGCGCGGACTGCTCGTGCCGGCGACCATACGCCCGGTGAGGCGTTCAAGGTCGCCGATCCGGTTGAGCGCAGCCCGCGCCGTCAAACGTGCCGCCGTCTGCTCGACGAATTCCGCGACGGCATCGTGACGGGCCGCGAGTGCCGCGAGATCGAGAAGCGGCTGACTGAGCCAACGCCGGAGCAAGCGCCCACCACCCGCCGTGCAAGAGCGATCGAGGACACCGAGCAACCCGCGCCCCCCGGACGCGGTACGGCCACTCCGCATCAGTTCCAGATTACGGCGGGTCTGCCCGTCCAGGGTCATGTAGTCGCCGGTATGGTACGTCGCGAGACCACGCAAACCCGCCAGCAAACGCGCATTGTACTCGCGCAAGTAATCGAGGATGGTTGCGGCGGCCCCGCAGGCGAGGGGCAGATCCTGACAGCCATAGGCTTCGAGCGAGGCGACACCAAAATGGCCCTTCAACGCCGCGATCCCGTCCTCACCATCGAATGGAGCACGTTCGCGCGGCGTCGCCTGCCGCTCGCCTGGTAACGGTGGCGCATCGGGTGGCACCAGAATTTCCGCCGGATTAAGTCGCACAAGCTCGGCGGCCAGGGCAGCCTCGCGCTCCGGGCCAATGAAGGGGGCGACGGCGAACTCCCCGGTCGAGACATCGACATAGGCCAACGCCGCGCTATCGCGCCCGAAATTTACCGCCGCGAGATAGGTATTCTCGCGCTCGCGCAGCAGTTGCGGCTCGATCAGCGTCCCCGGCGTGACGATCCGCGTGATCGTGCGCTCGACCAACCCGTGTCCCGCTTCGCTGATTTGCTCGCAGACGGCGACCCGGTGTCCTTTCGCCAGCAATCGACGCAGGTACGTATCGAGCGCCCGCACCGGCACCCCGGCCAGCGGGATACGACCGGACCGCCCGAAATCTTTCGATGTCAGGTGGACCTCCGCGTCGCGCGCGACAAGCCTGGCGTCGTCGTCGAACGTCTCGTAGAAATCGCCGACCTGAAAGAACAAGATCGCGTCGGGATACTGTTCTTTCAGCGTCAGATATTGGCGTCGCGCGGGGGTGAGCGTACTGATGTGGTCCTCTCCGTTGGCGTTCGTACGTGCTTTCATATCGGCAATTGTAACATGGTGCCGAAGCGAAACCAGCGACGTCTACACCGGAGAAAGATGCCAAGGAGCAGAGGGGTTATGACGCGCTTGCTGAATCGAAGCGTACCTTTCGATAGACTTCGGCGAGTGCGAGAGAACAACCGATACTGCGTAGCGCGACGCTCTCCACCAATCCCTCATGGAGCGCGGGCAACCACCGCCGATCGTCGCCGAGCGCATAGTGCTCGATCGTCGGGCGATCCTGCGCGATCAGCAGATAGTCGCGCAGTGACGGGATGAGTTGATAGCGGTGGAACTTCAGTTCGCGATCGTAACGCTGGGTCGTGGGCGAGAGAATCTCGATGATGACCGTCGGGTTGAGTAACGTATCCTGCTCGGCATCCTCAAGTTCCGCATCGCCGCACACCACGGTGATGTCGGGGTAAGTGTAGATGCCGAGCGCGCCCACCTTGACCCGCATATCGCTTGGGTAAACTTCGCAGTTGCGCCCACGTAGTTGAAGATTAAGAGTCGTTCCCGTATCCATCTGGATCAGGTTGTGACGACGGTTCGCGCCAGCCATCGCGATGATTTCACCGGCCACATATTCATGCTTCACGTCGCTCTCACGCTCGAACGCGAGGTACTCCTCCGGCGTCAGGAGCGGGCTTTGCACCGCGACCATCTCCCCCCCTCTCAGGCAACATCGGCACGCCTGATCAACGATAGCAACCACCGCGCATCAAGGCAAGAGCAACGGCGTCTTATCGCCAATGCCTATGCTAAAATCCCCCTGATTGGGACACGGTATCGATCGAGAAGCGAGCGAGCGGGTGAGGGAAGAGGGAGCGACGAGAATGGCGATGACCGAGCGACCAACGGTACAGCGCGTCAAGATCGAGTTGACCGATCAGGAGTTCGCACGCCTCCTTCAGACCGCACGGGCAGAAGACGTCCATCACCACGGCGTCTACGATCTGCGCGGGGCGGTCATCACCGTCTGGGAGCGCACCTGGGCCGACACCGATGCCTGGAAATATTTGGGCAAGGTCGGAGAACTGCATTACCAGCACCCCGCCGCCAACGTGCCGCCGACGGTGCGCCGTCTCATCCTCTACGGTAAGCACACCAACGATGAATTGCTGGGTCATCTGGCCCATCTGATCGGACGCGAACGGAAGCAGATGGAGGGGATCCTCTCAGCATGAGCACAACTGTGCCAGCGCGCGATCTCCGGGACGGACTGATCCTGCGCTGGGCCACCGTGGCCGATCGCGATCGGCTCGCCGAGTTTAATGCCCATGCCTTCCGCGAGGAGCAGGAGCACGCTCCGAGCTTCTGGGATCGCGCCCTGATTCGCGAGTTGATGAGCGGGCGGCATCCGCTCGTTGGCGCGGAGGATTTCGTGTTGGTCGAGGACAGCGCGACCGGCGCGGTCGTTTCCAGCGCTTGCCTGATGTGGCAACGCTGGAACTACGAAGAGATGCCGTTTGAGGTTGGCCGACCGGAACATGTCGCCACCGATCCCGACTACCGCAATCGTGGCCTGGTGCGCGCCATCTTCGCGGCATTGCACGAACGGAGCGCGACGAGCGGGCAACCGGTGCAGGCGATCACCGGTATACCCTACTTCTATCGCCAGTTCGGCTACGAGTATGCGCTCGATCTCGAAGGTGGGCGGATCGTGTACCCTAGTACGACACCCGCAGCCACAGTCGCCACGGACGAGGTCTATCGCTTGCGCGATGCGACCGTGGACGACATCCCGTTCATGCGCGAACTCTATGACCGGCATCGAACCACGAACGCCGTGTCGGCGGAAATACCCGACGCCTACTGGCACTACGCCTTTGCTCCATTCGGCACCCCGAATGCGCCGCAGGGCGAGTTCAACCGGCAATGGCGGCTTCGCATCATCACCGACCGCGATAACGCGGCGTGCGGCTACGTGCGCGCCGGGACGATGCTCTGGGGCGATAGCTTGTACATCTGGGATCTGGCGACGAGCGAGGGCACCCCGCTCCGTGACGCCGCACTCGCGACGTTGCGTGCCCTCCAGGTGGCCGGGGCGGAGGCAGAGGCCGCGACCCACACGATCGGGCAGGCAGACGCCCGGTTCAAACAGATCATGCTCTGTATGGGGCGCGAACATCCGCTCTATGCCGCGCTCGGCGAACGAGTCGCGCCACTCGTCGCACCACCGTATGCGTGGTATGTTCGTGTACCCGATCTACCGGGATTTTTGCAGGCGATCACGCCGGTGCTCGAGCGCCGCCTCGCGGCCTCGCCGATGGCCGCGTACAGCGGGGAGGTGCGGATCGACTTCTATCGTGGTGGCCTGCGCCTGGCATTCGAGCGGGGGCGACTCACCACGGTCGCGCCCTGGCAGCGGCCGATCTGGGGCGAACGCCAGCAGGCGAGCTTTCCCCCACTCGTCTTCCTACAACTCCTCTTCGGGCGATGTAGCCTCGCGGAGTTACGCGACGCCTATCCCGATGTGCGGGCCTTCCCCGAAGCGGCCGCCCTGCTCGAAGCGCTTTTCCCGAAGCGGACCTCGCGGATCGCAGCGCTGGATTAGCATGGGAAAACGCCGGGCCGTTCTATGACCACCCGCTCTCGACTGCGAATAACTCCTCAACCTGTACCCTGAGCCCCGGCAGGATCGTGCCGCCATCCAAGTATTGAGCTGGTCCGAACTCGCGCATAAGGCCGTCACCATCGTATGCGGCGATGGCCTATCGGCGCGGCCAGAATACCCATACCTGTTGTGGGGTCAATAACCAGCAACCATATGTGCCGTAAGATCAGCCCTACCGTTCGTAATTGCCCGGTCGCCCCGGGGCGAGGCCGAGCGCTTGCGGGGTCAACTCGCGATCCTGCGGGAAGAAGTTGGCGCGATCGAGCCAGGCACGCTCATCGGTGCGGATAGCGAGGATGTGCGTGAGGGCTTCTTCCGGGTCGGGGAGGGGCTGACGCGGGCGGAGGCACAGCCCGCCGATCGGCCTTTCGCCATCGAGCACCAGGATACGCGCCCCTGATGGGGTGGTGCGGATCGGCACGAGATAGGTCCGGTTCGGGTGGATCAGGCTCTTGACCGGTAACGCCCCATCACGTCGCAGTTGTCGAGAGGCTGGATAGCCGAGCATCCGGCGCGTGAGGCGCGAGGCGCGGATCTGGGCATACCACGCCTGCCGCCGCGCGGTCGCAATACCGAACACGATGCGCGACACGAACCCGAATACCCATAACCCTAGCAACAGCACGATGAGCGCCACAATGACGCCACCGGTGACGGCGATAAACGGCGGCGATGTCGAGCCGTCGAGCACGGCGGCAAGCGTGCCGAGGGTGAGCATCACCAGGGCTAGGCGAGCACGGATGGCGGCAAGACGTCCTTCTCGCGCCTCGCGGCGACGGAGCGCTGTCAGCACACCGAGCGCCAACGACACCAATACAGCGATGCCGAAGAGTGCCCAACCGGTCACGACCGCGCGATCGGGTGAGATGAGCAGTGCCGATGCCACCGCGCCGATGAGACCGGCCACGACGAGCGCCGCGACCGTTGCTGACAGACGCGCCACCAGCCCTATGTCACCATTGAAAATCGACCAGATAACGCCGAGGCGATCGGAGGCTCGGCGTTGTTGGCGTAGTCGCTGTCGCTGATCCATGTGGCACCCCGCGTCGGCAGTGTCCGCCGAATAGGATAACGGGAGGATAATCAGCACCGGGGAAAAGGAAGTCGCGATAGTCGTTTATTGTACAAGAATTTGCCCGCTCACCATATCGGTGAGCGGTGGAGTTGGGGCCAAGCACGACGCCGGTATCGGGCATGGCAATGGCATCAATGGTGGCCCGGCTCGAACCATGACGTATCGGCGAGTATTACACGTTTTAATGGAAGAAGCGCCCCGCATCGATCACCAATGTTTGCCCGGTGATACTATCGGTATGGCAGAAAAGCACGACCTGATCGGCCACATCATCGCGGCTCGTGGCGCGCTGCAACGCCGCGCCCGCTTTCGAGCGCTCGACATACGCGGGGTCGAGCGCGGCGGTCATCCGCGTCCCCTCCATCAAGCCGGGGGCGACCGCATTGACGAGGATATCCGGTGCGAGTGCCACCGCGAGGCAACGGGTCAGGTGATTCAAGCCGGCCTTGGAAACGGCATAGGCGATACTCGATCCCGTGGGGGCCAACCCCGCGACCGATGAGATATTGACGATACGCCCGCGCCCGCCACGACGCAAGAGGGGCACGGCGGCGCGACTCAGCAGGAACGGTCCGGTCAGATTGCGACCAAGCAATTCTTCCCACAATTCGGGGGTCAGCGCATCGAGGTCGGGGTAGGCGACCCAGCGATTCGCGGCGGCATTATTGACCAGAATATCGAGCCCGCCAAAGGTTGTCTCGATCGTCTCGAGCAGCCCAGGAATCCCGTCGCCCGTCGAGAGATCGGTCGCGACCGGGAGCGCTCGCCGACCGCGATAACCCTCCAACTCAGCGGCCAGTTCACGCGCCGCAGCCTGATCGCGATGATAGGCCACGACGACATGGCAACCGGCCTGCGCCAGTGCGTGACAGATCCTCCCGCCGAGCCCGCCGGTCCCTCCGGTGACCAATGCCACCGCACCATCGAGTTCCATCGGCATACCCCTTCCACAACGACTCCAAGCACAGCGATACCCCGCCACCGCGCCTTGTATCCGGCAGGCGCTGACATTGGCGCTAGGATACCAGGTTCTTCGGCACACGCCGCCACGCTGCCCCGGCGATCCACGAGCACCCAACGATCAGATCATGGCGAGGGCGAGCAGAACTGCGGCGGGTTTAGCTGAGGGCGGGGAAGCCGCGTTCGCGCAGCGGGGCCAAGCGAATCCGCAGGTGGGTCGGATCTTCGTGCGTAACCTCTTCGACCGGGTAGGCCAGGCGACGCAGGAGATCGGCCAGTGGGATTGCACCGTCGTAATCGACGCGCATCTCTAGAACCCCCTGGGCGAAGCGGCGAACGCGGACGTTATGGATACCGGGCAGGGCCTGCACCGCCGATTGGAAACCACCGAGATCGGTGAAGCGCGCGAACGGTTGGGCGATCAGCGCGTAGTCTCGCAATGGTGAGCCATTCGGGGCGGCGTGCATTTCTCCATCCCGACGCCGCGACGGGGGATCAGCATCGATCGTGTCGGCGTTGTCAGGGGCCGCCGGGCGGCCCGTGCTGCCGAGTAGCGTCTCCTCGTCACTGACCACCGGGTGCGGGAAGCGCCCCCCCGCCATCGGCAAAGTTGTGACCGGATCGGGCGTCTGTGGCGAGGCGATCGCCTCCAGACGTTTGTTATGCAGGATCGCCGGGAGATTCGCCAGTGGCCGAAAAGGCACGGCATGGCAGGCGGTGGGGCGAGTGGCATAGCGTGAGGACGAGGGGGCTAACTGTTCTTCCAGGACGGCGATCCGCTCGATGAGCGCAATCCGCTCGGCCAGCAAGGTTTGGAGCTGTTGTTCGAGCGCGGCCGATTGTTGCACCAGCGTGGCATTGGTCTGCAAAATCGCTCGAATATGTGAGATCGCATCGAGGGCTAATGACTGTACTTGGAGCGAGGTATCGCTCACCGCCCCGGACTTGGCGAGCTGGTTGGCACGACGAGGCAACGTCAGTGGGGTCGACGGATCGGGGGCAGGGCCATCCCCGACGTCGTCGGGCATCCCGACATCGATCATCTCGCGCGCCGTGACATGTTGCCCCTCAGGGTTGATATCCTGTATGAGCGGTCTTCCAGCCAACGCTATCGCCCCGGTCGCGCCGTTATGAGGGGTGGCATTCGCACGTACCACGTCCATCCCAGCACGGTTATCGCTATTTTTCCAGCTATTAGGTCGCCGAATCGCGGCGCTACCGACACTATACAGAGGCTAGATCGCACAAGCAAGAGTCTTAGTACTAAGGTACCCCCCCGCCCTACGCCCTCGCCATGCTGTGATAGGGGCGAGGACGGCACCAATTTGCCCGGAACAAACGGAGGGGGCGGCACATGTGCCGCCCCCTCGCAGATGCTATTGCTATATTCGGGGCGAATCAGTAGTGGATATAGATCATGGTACCGATCGGCGCCCAGTTGTAAAGAAAACTGGCCGCGCCGACCGGCGTACCGACGCAGCCGTGACTGCGCGGCGTGCCGAAGCTGCTATGCCAGTACACGCCGTGGATCGCGTACCCACCGGCGGCGAAGTACATCACGTAGGGCACGTCGGGCTGGAAATACTGCCCACCCGGCAAGGTCGGGTCGGGACCGCGCATATCGTCGGAGACGAGCTTCGAGAAGATCGAGTA
>DATCMP010000067.1:0-10652 GCA_036563365.1 Thermomicrobiales bacterium | reverse complement strand
TCAACCAGCGCGGTTCCTCGGTTATCCGGGGCAACCTGCTGGTCATCCCCTTCGGTGACGCGCTGCTCTACGTCCAGCCGCTCTTTTTGCAGGCAACCTCGAATGGTTTGCCCGAACTGGAGCGGATCATCGTCACCACCTCCAATCCGAATCAGGGTGTCATCATGAGCGATCGTCTCGATACCGCGTTGGTGGCCCTGGCGCAGAACCGCAAGGGGATCGTCCTCTCGGATCCGAATGCGACCCCCGTACCCTCGGCGAACCCGTCCGCGCCGCCCACGGGAGGCGCACCCGCGTCGCAGGCCGAGTTGGCGGCACAGGCGCTCGATCGCTACAACCGCGCGCAGGCGGCGTTGCGAAACGGCGACTGGAATACGTATGGTGCCGAGTTGGCCGAGATGGAGAAGATCCTCCGTCAGATCGCCGGCAGGTAGGCGTACCAGCGCCCGTGCTCCCGGATAACACAAAGCGGGCCGGAACGCTAGACGATCGTTCCGGCCCGCTCGCAGCTCTGCTTCAGTGCGGCTATTCGGCGAAGATCGCGCGACCGACGCGCACGATCGTCGCGCCTTCCTCGATCGCGACCGGATAATCGTTCGTCATCCCCATCGAGAGATCGGGAAGGGGGATATCGGGGTGGGCGTGGCGTAGCTCGTCGCGCAAGAGGCGCAACGACCGGAAGACCGGTCGTGTCTCCTCGGCGGCGGCGGTGAACGGGGCCATCGTCATCAATCCGCGCAGTTCGAGCGCGGGCTGCGCGATGATCGCGGCGGCGAGTGCCGGAGCTTCCTCGGTGGCGCACCCTTGCTTGCTCTCCTCGGCGGCGATATTCACTTGCAGCAAGACCGGCAGCCGTCGCCCGGCGCGCGCCGCTGCGGTCGCCAGCGCATCGATCAGGCTGGCGCGATCGACCGAATGGACGATGTCGAAGAGGGCGACCGCCTCCCTGGCTTTGTTCGTTTGGAGCGAGCCGATCAGGTGCAGGGTCGTGTCGGCCGGACGGCCCGCGCCGAACTTGGCGCGGGCAATCTGGACCCGGTTCTCCCCGAAATGGCGCAGGCCACGGGCGTATGCCTCGTCAACGGTCGGGCGCTCGACCGTCTTGCAAACGCCGACGACCGTCACCGCGCTCGGATCGCGCCCCGCACGCCGTGCGGCGCTGGCGACCTCCGCTTGCACCCGCGCAATCCGATCCGAGAGGGTGGTAGACGCCGACTCTGTTGTCGTGGGCTGATTACTCATGGTGCTACCTCGCACTGTCTCATGCCACTTCCCCTTGCTCCGTCAGGCTCTGCTGTGCCATGTGGGCATCGTGGGGCCGCGTATCACCCTTCCGGTATCACCCAGCCGCTGCGCGTGACGACCTCTCGCGCAATCGCCGTGATGGTGCGGCCATCGGTTTCCACAGTGCTATCCTCAACCTGATCGCGGTCCATCTGGGCGGCGAGTTCCGCCGCGCGGCGGAGGTGCCAATCATGGCCGCTGCCGACCTCGCGCTGCGTCACCCGCCCGGTCAGGGTACTGAGGGTTGCGCGCAGGCGTACGACGGTGATCACCGCCCCCGGTACCGCTTCGTGATAACCGGCTAGCCCCTCGCGCGACTCGATCACATCGGCCACGATCAAATGGGTCGCGCCCATCGCCCGACAGTTGGCCCAGACCGCCGCCAGATTCCGCAGACCGAGCGCGACGTTGAAGCGATCTCCGTCCGGGGCGGGGTAGCACGAGCGCAGCGTATCCATATCGATGCAGGCATGGGGTAGGTCGGCGGTTTCCAGAAGTTTGGAGACTTCATACGCGACCGTCGTCTTGCCCACCCCGACTGGCCCGGTGACGATTAGCAGCGGTACCGTGCGCGCAGCGGCCATCGTAACTCTTCGTGCCTTCGTGCCGATATTGTGCCTCTCCGCTCAGGCGTGGGGCGTATCGTCAGCGGCCAGGCTGATGATCGCCGCGAACCGCCCCGCCTGCCCCTGTTGGGCGCGATGGGACGGGAAGCTCGCGACATTGCACGCCGTGCAGAGTGCTGCATCCTCGATCTGCGCGGCGGGAACACCCGCGCGTTGGAGGAGGAGGCGATTGGCCCGCGCCAGATCGAAGCGCCATTGGCGTCGCCCATTCGCCGGGGCGATCTCTTCGAGCACGAGCGGATCAGCCACGCCAAGCGCGAGCCAGGCGCTCATGACCGGCGCATCGACCACGTAACAGCAGCGCCCGATCGCCGGGCCGATCCCGGCGGTGATGTCACCGGGGAGGGAGCCGAACTGCGCGCTCATTGCTGCCACCGTCGCCCCGGCGACGTTCGCGACCGTGCCGCGCCACCCCGCGTGTGCCAAGCCCACGACCCCCCGAACCGGATCATGAAAGAGGAGCGGTGTGCAGTCGGCGAAGCCGAGCAAGAGCGGCGTGTCCGGCGCGTCGGTCAGCAGGGCATCGGCGGCGGGAACTTCCTCGGCCGACAGCGAGAAGGCCCCACGTCCCCGTGCACCGGCGTCCACACAATCCACGACGTTGCCGTGGACCTGCCGCACCGCGACTATCTGCGTCGCGTCCACGCCGATCTGCGCGGCCCACGCGCGCCGGTTCGCCAGCACCAGTGCGGGGTCGCCTCCCGTCGTGTAGCTGATATCGCCGTCGCGCCAGCGGCCGGGCGCGCGCCCGGTGATCCCGTGACGCAGCAGCGGGTAGCGCAGCAAACTGGCGAACCGGAACGGCGTCAGCGGCCGAGGGGCTAGGGCGGCTGTCTCCATCGGCGGCAGACCGTGCGCGCTCATCGCCCCTCCGTCTCCTTACGCGCCGCATCGAGGATCAGGCGGTCGATCACCAGTTCGACCGGCGCATGATTATCGGTGAAAACCATCCCACCGCCATTCCACTCGCGGATATTGCCGCTGGCGATGCTGATGTCGCCGATCGTCCGCAGCGGCGATCCCGCGGGCAGTTTCGCGATATTCGCGGTGTAATTCGCGGCGGTGCTCGGCGTCTTGGTCGCGATGATCATCGTGTTCGAGAAGCGCCCCACATCGACCAGATAGACATTCGGGAAGACGGCGCGCATCGTCGTCGCGATCGCGTTGACGAGACGATAGTCGGTCCCGTAGCGCCCCGCGTTGAGGACCATCACCCCGCGATCGTTGAGGTGATCGTACGATTCCTGAAAGAATTCTTTCGTCGTCAACTGGAAAGGGATGTAGGGTTGCCGGTAGGCATCGACGCCGATGACGTCGTAGCGGCTGGCGGTCGTCTTGAGGAAGTAGCGGCCATCCTCCACGATCACGTTCAGGTTCGGCTCATTCATCGCGAAATATTCGCGCCCGACCTCGACGATCTGCGGGTCGATCTCCACACCATCGATCTGCACCGTGGGGCCGTAGACCTGCGTGAACTGGCGCGCGGTTGTGCCACCGGCCAGCCCGATCAGGGCGAGCGAGCGCACGTCCGATACCTGCTGATCGCTGTTGAAGAATGGCCCCATCATGAAATAGTCCCACGGCCCCTCGGTGAGGAGGGTGTTGGGATTGTAGATCGAATGGATGGCGTGGCCGTCGTTTAAGACCAGGCCGATCTCGTCGCCGTTCTTTACGACCTGGATGTAGTTGTATTCCGATTCACCCTCGTAGAGGAGTTCGCCCGATTCCGCCCGGCGCAGGTTGCCGCTCGACCCCAGGAATGAGAGGGCGATGATCGCGACGATCAACACCGCCACCACCGCGGAATGGACCGTCGCCCGGGCCCGCAACAGACCGAGCAGCGCGATGACCGCGAGTGCGACCGCGAAGGTGTAGAACGTTTCGCGCGTCCCCAGATAGGGGATCAGGACGATCACCGGCAGGAACGACCCGGCGATCGAGCCGAGCGTGGACAGGGCATAGAGTGAGCCGGCGGTGCCACCGGCCTGATCGACACCCTGTAAGCGCAGGCGCAGCGCCAAGGGCGAGACGCAGCCGAGCAAGGTGATCGGGACCAGGAACAGGAAGATGACGCCGAGCAATGTCCCGTAGAATGCGCCGATATTGAGGCTTGAGAAGGCGTTGAGCGAGGCATTGAGGATCGGCCGAGCGATCAGGGGGATGACCGCCGTTCCGGCTGCCGAACCCGCGAAGATCAGATAGAAGAACCGTTCGCTAGGGTAGCGGTCGGCGAGCTTGCCGCCGAGGTAATACCCGATCGAGAGGTAGGTGAGGGTCAGGCCGATCACCGTGGCCCAGATGATCGTCGAGTTACCGAAGTAGGGGGCGATCAGACGTGAACCGGTGATCTCGATGCCGATCGATGAGATACCGCCGACGAAAACCGCGAGGTAGAGTAGGGCGAAACTTGGCTTGGATCGGACCTGTTCGGTCTCCTCGACACGTCGCGCGACTGCTGTCATCCGCTATTTCTCTTCCACCGCTACGGTGCGCGCACGCACCCGCTCATCCAAACCTTCTCCTCCGTCCTTAGTATAGCCGATGCGCCTCTTCGGCCCTCTCGGGAACTGGGAACCTCTATCTCGCCGTGCATCCTCCCCGTTCGGCTGTCGCTGCGGTGTGGGGCTGCTTTATCCGCTCAAAACGCGATCCCGCGGTAGTTGCGCAACGCCGCCGCCCACGCCGCTTCGTCGGTCAGGTCCGCCTCGCGCTGCTCGACTCCGGTGGTGATCAGGAGGCGTTGATCGGTGATGGTGGCCCGGCCCATCGTGGTGGTTAGCGAGCAGACGTTGCCGCGCGTGAAGCCGGATTTGGGCGAGGTCTGATGGTAGTGGCACATCGGCGCGAAGTCGGACCAGCGGCGCGGCGTGTGACTCAGGCGATATAGGCCGTGCCACCCCCCGTCCAACCCCGCCGCCGCAAAAGCTTTGTGTCGGCGGTGCCGGTGACTACGGTCGTGTCAGCGCCCTTGTATCGCAGTTGGAGGCTCGTGGCCTTTCGCGCAAACCCGCCTGTGCCGGGTTCTCGATCGCAGCAGGCTGGTACACTCCCCGTGATCAGCCGTGTTCCATGCTGTTCTGCTACGCTGGTCGGGAGGGATGGGCACGATGATGGCCTTTGGCGCGGTCGATGGCGATGGGCTGGCGGGGCGCTCGACGACGATCCGGGATAGCCTCTACGATCGGATCACCCTGCGACCGCGCGACGTGGCGATTCTGGGGACGCCGGAGTTTCTGCGCCTGGATAATATCAAACAACTCGGCTTCGTCTCGCGCGTCTGGCCGGGGGCGAAGCACAGCCGCTTCGAGCACTCGCTCGGCGTCTTCGCGCTGACGCGGCGCGCGATCGAACAGCTGCGACCGCTCCTCGTCGGGGCGCTTGGCGCGATGCAGACGGATCTCGATACGATTGCGGCGGCGGCGCTGCTGCACGATGTCGGCCATTATCCCTTCTCTCACGCAATCGAAGAATTAGGCCCGCCGGTTCTGAATCACGAGGCGGTCGGGCGCGCGATCATCGAGAATGGGGCGGTCGCGGCGATTCTCGAACGGGAGTGGGGGCTGGATCCGGCCCGCGTGGCGAACCTAATCGAGCCGCGCGAGGAACCGGCACCGCTCGATCAACTCCTCGGCGGTTTGCTCAGTGGCACCCTGGACATGGACAAGCTCGACTACCTCCCGCGCGACGCCAAGGCGTGCAACGTCCCCTATGGTCGGGTCGATACGCCGCGCCTGATCGATGCCCTCACCGTGGCGGAAGTCGAGGGGCGACGGCGGATCGTCGTCGGCGAGAAGGGGATCAGCGCGCTTCATTCGCTGATCAACGCGCGCCAGGAGATGTTCGACAATGTCTACTGGCACCACACCAACCGTGCTTGCATGATCATGCTCCTCCGCGCCGTGCAGGAGGGGCTGTTGGCTGGGGCGGTGTCGCCAACCCAACTGACCCGTCATGACGATACTTCGCTTCTCGCGCTTCTCGGTCAAGGCGTTATGCCGCCCGCGACCGTGGCGCTGGTCGATATGCTGCGGCTGCGGCAGGTCCACAAGCGGGCGATCGAAGTGAGCGCCCGTGCGGGGGAGCTGTATGAGGCATTGAGCGCCCTGTGGTATGACCCTGCCGCACGCCGCGCGACCGAGTTGGCAATCTCCACCGGTCTGGCCGCCGCGAGCGGTACGACCGTCGCCGACTACGAGGTGCTGATCGACGTGCCGAAGCCCGAGAAATGGAAGACCGATGTGTGGGTTACCTTCTCGCGCCCGCCGATCGGGATGGAGCCGCTGATGCACTGGCAGGATGTTGTGGGCCTACGCGATGACGATTTCAAGCGTTATGAGGAGCACCGCCGCCTTATCCGTATCGTCACGACCGACCGTGTGCGTGACCTCGCGCGGCGGCATTGGGAAACGGTGATCATACCGATTTTGATGGAGCGCGTCGTATGAGCGGGATCGCCCTTCAGGATGCTTCGATGCGCCCCGCGTTGCGCGCGGTGTACCGAGCGAAAGGTGGCGGCAATCCGTCTCCCTTGCGCGCTCCTCAACCGTCGTTGTTGCCGACGCCGCACGCCATCGTGACCGGCCTCGCCGCCAGTACGGCGATCGGCACCCTGGCCTATCGGCGCGGCTCGCTGACCAAGAGCGGGGTCGCCGGGGCGATCCTGACCGGCACGACGATCTTCGCCGCCGGCGGTACCGTGCCAGCAGCCCTGTTGGTGACCTTCTTCGTCAGTTCCAGCGCCCTGTCGTTGTGGCGGCGCGGGCGCAAGACGACCGCGACGACGGTCGAGGCGGCGAAAGGTGAGCGGCGCGATCTCGCTCAGGCATTGGCGAACGGTGGTGCCGCCGCCGCCCTGGTGGCCCTTGGGCGGATCGCTCCGGCGAGTCCGTGGTTTCCCGCCCTGGTCGGGGCGCTGGCGACGACCAACGCGGATACCTGGGCGACCGAAATTGGCCTCTCGAATCGCCAGCCACCGCGCCTGATCACGACGTTGCAGCCCGTGACACCCGGCACATCGGGAGGTGTCTCACCGCTCGGCACCGCCGCAGCTGCCGGTGGCGCGGCGCTGATCGGGGCTGTAGCGGCGCTGGGTACGACGCTGACACGGCAGCGGCAAGGGGTGAGCGGGTGGGTGCTGCTGCCCGTGTCCGTCGTCTCCGGTGTTGGCGGCGCGTTCGCCGATAGTCTGCTCGGTGCGACGGTGCAGGCACGCTATCGTTGTCCGCAGTGCGATCTCGCCACCGAGCGCGCGATCCACCGCTGCGGCACCCCCACGATCTTCGTCGGCGGCCTGCGTCTGGTTGACAATGACGTGGTCAACTTTCTCGCTTCGCTCAGCGGTGCCATGCTCGGTGTGCTCTGCGCGCGTATCGGCGCACGACGAATGCATGGTGGCGGTTATGGTGGCGGTTGCTGATTGTGGGATAGCGTGATCTGGTGACGCCGGCAGGTGATGGGATGGTCATCCGGTTGCCCGGAAAAATGCCGCCGCGATTTGTCCCCGCAGGGTCTATTCCTCACCTCACGGATGCGGCTATACTTGTCGTGGAACGATCAATAGGTTGCTGCGGGGACGATTTCAGCGTGATTCAGCCTTTATTATAGAGGCTGGACAAGCGGGCTACGTCAAGGAACCATTATCCCCGAAAGGCGTTATAACGGTGCTGACGATCGCAGTCGATGTACGGCATTTCGCTCCGAGCGGTGGGGCTGTGCGTGGACGTTGCTTGCCAGCGCCCGGTGTTGGTTGGCTCGCTCACCCTGCGGAGGAAATGCTCGTGCGGTTTTTTCGGCGACTCCTGCTTTTCGTGGCCTTGCTCATGGTCGCTTGGGCCTCTGCGCCACCGCCGAGCGCGGCCTCCGTGGGCGGCACCGTCGCGCGCGATCTCTGGTCGTACGATCATACCGTCGGCGATCTGATGGTGGGGTTTCGGAGCGCTGCCCCCTTCGGGGCGAGTTCCGGTTTCTCGACTACGTTCGATCGTTACCTGTCGAGCTTTGGCGTACGTTCCGCCAGCCCGGCGCTCGGTGATGGCCGCACATTCCTCCTGCACTTCGACACCGCCGATGATCTCAGTTCGCGGCGAGAGCAACTCCTCAACGACCCGAATATCGCCTTCGTCGAGCCGAATTACCTGCTCACCACCTATAGCGGCCCGACCGGCCCGATTGTTCCTAACGACGAGAACTATAAGCAGCAGTGGGGGCCGGCGAAGGTCGGCGCGGACCAGACCTGGAATACCCTCACCACCGGTGGCCCGATCGTGATCGCGATGCTCGATACCGGGGTTTCGCCGACCCACCCCGATCTCAAGGATCAGTTGCGCCCCGGCTTCGACTTCATCGGCAACGATCCGAACCCTTCCGATGACAATGGGCATGGGACATTCACCGCCGGGATCGTCGCGGCGGCGGGGAATAATGGGATTGGCGTGGCCGGGATGACGTGGGGCGCGCGGGTGATGCCGGTCAAGATCCTCGATCAGGATGGTCGTGGCCCGGTTTCCGCCTTCTCACAAGGGATCCGCTACGCCGTGGATCAGGGCGCGCAGATCGTCAATGTCAGCGCCGGTATCCCTGTCCCCTCGCAGGCGATGGAAGCGGCGGTCGCCTACGCGATCGGCAAGGGTCGGATCGTCGTCGCCGCCTCCGGCAACCAGGCCGATGGGGTGCAAAATTATCCCGCCGCCTACACGAATGTCATCGCGGTCAGCGCTTCGACCAAAGAGGATCGGATCGCCGACTTCTCGTCGTATGGTTCGTTCGTCTGGGTGGCGGCACCGGGGAAAGACATCGTCAGCACCTATTACAAGGAAGGCGATACCTACGCGCAACTAAACGGCACGTCGGCCTCGACCCCCTATGTCTCCGGTACGATCGCGCTGATGTTGTCGCAACGCGGCGATCTGACGATCAAGGCGATCCGCGAGATCCTGAAGGCGACGGCGGTCGATCTCGACGCGGTCGGTTTTGATCCGAAAGCGGGCTATGGTCGCCTCGACACCCTGCATTCGGTGATCATCGCCACGAACCCCGCGCCAACGTTGAGCGGTGCGGTGGTGACACCGGCGAGCGGCAAAGATACCGATGCCTTCCTGCTCACCGCCGCCGGTTTCGAGGCCAATGAGCCGATCACCTCCTGGATCGCCGCCCCGGATGGTTCCTACCGTTATTTCAGCACGATTCGGACGCCGCAGGCGTATGCCAGCACGACTGGCGAGCTGCGTCTTTCCCTGAGCACGAACGAGGCGTTGTTGGAAGGGAAACAGACGGTCGTCGCTTATGGCGAAAAGAGTAAGCGGGTCGCCAGCGCGACGTTCGAGGTCAAGCAGACGATCAATACCAAGGCGTTCGAGCGCGTCTCCCCGATCGTCAATAGCGACGCGAAGGTCTACTTCGCGGAGACTGGGCATACGCTCGGCAATGCGTTCCTGCGCTACTGGCAGGCGAACGGCGGGTTGGCGATCTTCGGCTTCCCGATCTCCGAGGAGTTCACCGAGATCTCGAAGATCGATAACAAACCTTACACCGTGCAGTATTTCGAGCGGAACCGCTTCGAGTTCCATCCCGAGAATGCCGGGACCGATTATGAAGTCCTGCTTGGGTTGCTCGGCAACGACCTGACCAAGGGCCGTAAGTTCGATAATGCGCTGGCCCCATTCGAGAGCACAGCGAATCGCGCCTACTTCCCAGAGACGAAGCATTCTCTCTCCGCCGAGTTCTTGCAGTACTGGCGCGAGAATGGCGGACTGGCGGTCTTCGGCTACCCGATCTCCGAGCCATTCCAGGAAGTGAACAAGGATAACGGCAAGGTGTATCTGGTGCAGTACTTCGAGCGGAACCGCTTCGAGTTGCACCCCGAGAATAGCTATCCCTTCAACGTGTTGCTCGGTCGTCTCGGCGTCGAGATCGCGCGCGATCAGGGGTATCTCGTTCGGTAGGTATGGTCGAGATAGGAATGAAAGGCTGGGGTGTTTCACCCCAGCCTTTTCCTTGGGCCGTGTACAGGAGGACTAGCTGTTAACGCCGTGCCCTGCGAGCCTGCGTGGCAGGCCAGGTTTGAAGCCCAGTGACTGCGCGCGGGACAAGCCCCCGACCCGGCAGGGGACAAGCCCCAGCTACGGGCTGGGACACGAAATACCCAATTCTCAAGCAGCGCGGCCAAGCAGACGCAGGGCCAGGCGACGCTCGGTCACGCCGATACCCCCGCTCCACCATAAAACCGCCAAATACGTCGTCCCACCGGCGATGACACCGAGCCAGGGCGCCAGGGGAACGGTTGATCCGCCAAGGGCTTGCTGCACCGCCCAGCTGACCGCACCCATGAGCAGCGCGGCGAGGGCAGGGCGTAGCGCGATCCCCGCGGGCGGTAGTGGGCCGATACGGTGGCGCACGAGGAGCAGGAAGGGGATCAGCAGGACGATCTCGGAGCCGATGGTGATGAACGCCGCCGCCCGAAAGCCGTAGAGCGGAGTGAAGATCAGGTTGGCGACGATGTTAAAGCCGACAGTAGCAAGGAAGGCGGGGAAGAGCGCCCGCTGTTGACCGGCCGCGATCAGGACATCTTGGACCAGGCTATTGACATAACTGAACGGCAAGAACCAGATCAGGATTCGCAGAGCTATGCCGGCATCGGGCAGGAATTGCGCGCCGCCGAGCAGGTACATCAGGTTCGGGGCCAGGAACGTCGTCGCGACGCAGAGCGGCAGGGCCAAGATCAGCAGGAGTTTGAGGGCGAGACTA
>DATCMP010000062.1:0-1957 GCA_036563365.1 Thermomicrobiales bacterium | reverse complement strand
GTCTTCAACAGCCTGGAGCGCAACAGCAACCCGTTCGGCCTCCGCGCCCGCAACCGCGCCGATTGGGCGAAGGGGCTGGGGTTGAAGATCCTCAGCGAGCATCCCGATGAGCCGGTGGACATCCTCTACTGGGTCGGCTGCTATGGCTCCTTCGACGAGCGGAACCAGAAGGTCGCGCAGTCGCTGTCGCGGATCCTCCAGGCGGCGGGGATGAATTTCGGGATTCTGGGCACGGAGGAAGGGTGTACCGGTGACCCCGCACGGCGTGCGGGCAACGAATATCTCTACCAGGTGCTGGCGCAGGGAAATGTCGAGATCTTGCAGGGTTACGGCGTCAAGAAGATCGTCACTGCCTGCCCGCACTGCATGAATACGATCAAGAACGAATACCCGCAGTTCGGCGGCGACTTCGAGGTCGTTCACCACAGCCAGTTCATCGCCGAGATGATGAAGTCCGGTCGGTTGCAACTGGATGAGGGGACGGACAAGAAGGCGATCACCTTCCACGATCCGTGTTACCTCGGGCGGTACAACGATGTCTACGACGCGCCGCGCGAGGTCGTCAACGGGCTCGGCGTCGAGGTGACCGAGATGCGGCGGTCGCGCAACAAAGCGCTCTGCTGCGGCGGTGGCGGCGGTCGCGCTCTCATGGAGGAACGGATCGGCAAGAAGATGAGCCACAACCGGCTCGATGACGTCTTGGAGACCGGCTGCGGCACCCTCGCCGCCGGATGTCCCTTCTGCATCACGATGTTCGAGGATGCGATCGGTTCGACGGGCAGCGGGGAGAAAGTCCAGGTCGAGGATATTGCGGAACTGGTGGCGGCGCGCCTGCCGCGGGCGGCGGCACCGGAGACGATTAGATGATCAGCGCCTGCCCCCCTTGTCCGACACGCCGTTAGTTGACACGTCGGCTCGGTTGCGGTAGCGTAGCGCCATACATCGGGCAAGCGGCACAAATCGATCACCGCGTTCTGGGCGAAGCGCACATCCCCCTGGGCGGGGGTGCCCTGCGATCGACTGCTCGGGATCACTACTGTCACCAGGGAGGCTGGTTATGGATCTGCAATTACAACCTGAGGATATTGCCTACCGCGATCAGGTCCGCTCCTGGCTCCAGGCGAATCTGCCGCGCAAGAAATTGGAGACACTGGACGAGCGCAAAGCCTGGCACCGCAAGATGTACGAGGCCGGCTATATCGGGATGGGCTGGCCGAAGGCGTATGGCGGCCAGGAAGCGCGCCCGATGGAGCAGGCGATCGTCGGGGCGGAGATGGCGCGCGTCAATGCGCCCGCGCCGATGAACGGCCTGGGGATCGGGATCGTCGGGCCGACGATCATCCATCACGGTACCGAGGAGCAGAAGCGCGAGTTTATCCAGAAGATCCTCACCGCGGAGAATATCTGGTGCCAGCTCTACTCCGAGCCCGATGCCGGTTCCGATCTCGCCAGCTTGCGGACGCGCGCCGAGCGCGATGGCGACGAATTTGTGGTCAACGGGCAGAAGGTCTGGACGAGCGGCGGCCTCAACTCCGATTGGGGCTTGCTGCTGGCGCGCACCGATCCCGCCGCGCCGAAACATCAGGGGATCACCTGTTTCCTGGTCGATATGCACAGCCCCGGCGTCGAGGTACGCCCGCTGAAGCAGATCAGCGGCAGTTCGGAGTTCTGCGAGGTCTTCTTCGACAACGTGCGCGTCTCGGCGGATAACGTCGTCGGCGAGATGAACCGGGGCTGGCAGATCGCGCAAACCACCCTCTCCTACGAGCGTGGCGGCAACCTGCTGAGTCGGGTCACACGCTTGCAGGCAACCTTCGGGCGCTTACTGGAAGTCGCGCAGACGTTGGAACGCAACGGTCGCCCGGCGATCGAGGATCCGCTGGTGCGCCAGCGGATGGGGCAAATCTACAGCGAGACGGAGGTCTTGCGTTACAGCGCCCTGCGCCTCCTCTCGAAA
>DATCMP010000060.1:0-16282 GCA_036563365.1 Thermomicrobiales bacterium | reverse complement strand
GCAACCATGGCGTGCCGGTCGTGAAACCGGCCCCTTCTTGGCCGTCCCACTGCATCGGCGTGCGCTCGGGATCGCGCCCGTGTCCGAGGCCGGGGACATTCTTCTCGAACGGGTCCTGCACGAGTTCGGGTGGGATCGGTACGTCGTGCATCCCGATCTCGTCGCCGTAATAGATTGTCGGCGTGCCGCGCAGCGTCAGCAGCAGCATCGCCGCCACGCGCGCTTGCGCCGTGCCCACGCGCGTGGCGATCCGGCTTTGATCGTGATTGCCCAGGACCCAGTTCGGCCAGGCACCAGGCGGCAGGAGGGCCCCATAGGTCGCGATCGCCGCGGCGATCGCCCGCGCCTGCCATGGCAAGGTCACCAGTTGGAAGTTATACGGCAGATGCACCTCGGGGATCTCTGTGCCGTAATAGCTGACCAACCGTTCGAGCGGCAGATAGATCTCGCCGATCATCACCCGCTCGGGGTAGTCATCGAAGACCCGCCGCATCCCGGCGATCACCTCGTGGACCTCCGGGCGATCGGTGGTGTAGAGCGGTTGGAGGGCGGCGTAGTCATACTGGCCCTCTTGATAGGCCGGATCGGGGGGATTGTCCCGGAACTGATCGTCCTTGATCATCTGCCAGATCACATCGACGCGGAAGCCATCCACGCCCCGATCGAACCAGAAGCGCAGGACATCGTGCATCGCCGCCACGACCTCGGGGTTACGCCAGTTGAGATCGGGCTGCTCTTTCAGGAAAGCATGGTAATAGTATTGCCCGGTCGCCTCATCGAACGTCCAGGCCGAGCCGCCGAAGTTGGAGAGCCAGTTATTCGGCGGGCCGCCGCCCGGCGCGGGGTCGCCCCAGAGATACCAGTCGCGCTTCGGGCTATCGCGCGAGGCACGCGACTCGCTGAACCACGGGTGCCGATTCGAGGTGTGGTTCGGCACGAGATCGAGGATTACTTTCAGGTCGCGCTGGTGGGCCGCCGCGACCAATTGATCGAAGTCGGCCAACGTCCCGAAGAGGGGATGGATGCCGGTAAAGTCGGCGACATCGTAGCCGAAGTCAGCCATCGGTGACGGGTAGATCGGCGAGAGCCAGACCGTATCGACGCCGAGCCATCGTAGATAATCGAGCCGCGCCGTCACCCCGCGCAGGTCGCCGACCCCGTCGCCATTCCCGTCCATGAACGATCGCGGATAGACCTGATAGATGATCCCGCGCTGCCACCAGGCATAACTGTCAGCCATAACCGCTCCTCGCCGCTCAATCCAGCACATCTGCGTCGATGGTCGTCCCGATGATCGGCGATCTTTCATGCGCGCCAGCATCGAGAAACCCTATCGCATGGTTGTTGCCAACCGTAGGTGCCGCTGGTGAGTGACGAGGAGCGGTGAGATCAATGGTCCCCGGCCGCTGCCCGCACCCACTCGATCAGTTCGGTCGCGTCGAGGATGGTGTAGCGGTATCCCTGCTCGGTCAGGAAGAGTTGCCGCCGCGCGGCGTACTCCTGATCGTTGGTGTCGCGCGTCACGATCGAGTAGAAGTGCGCCAACACCCCTTCCGACTTCGGGCGCAGGATCCGCCCAAGGCGCTGCGCCTCTTCCTGGCGCGAACCGAACGTACCCGACACCTGGATCGCCACGTTGGCATCCGGCAAATCGATCGCGAAATTTGCTACCTTCGAGACGACCAACTTCGTGATCTCGCCCGTACGGAAGGCGTCATACAGCTTCTCACGCTCGCGGTTCGGCATCTTGCCGGTGATCACCGGCGCGCCGATCCGCTCGGCGATCGCATTGAGCTGATCGAGGTATTGCCCGATGATCAGGACGTTATCATCGCGGTGCATCGCCAGTAGGCGATCGAGGGCCGCCAGCTTCTCCGGGTTCTCGGCGGCGATCCGGTACTTCTCGCGCCCATCCTCGGCCAACGCATAGCCCATCCGCAACTCCTGCGGGAGTGCCACGCGCACCTCCCAGCAGTCGGCGGTGGCGATCCAGCCCTGGCTCTCCAGCGTCTTCCAGGGGAGATCGTATTTCTTCGGGCCGATCAGCGAGAAGACATCGCTCTCGCGCCCATCCTCACGGACGAGCGTCGCGGTCAGCCCGAGGCGTCGCCGGGCCTGGATTTCGGCGGTGACGCGGAAGACCGGCGCGGGGAGCAGATGGACTTCGTCGTAGATGATCAAACCCCAGTCGCGCTGCGTGAAAAGCCCGAGGTGCGGGAACTCCTCTTCCATCGGGCGCTTCTTGACGATCTGCCCGTCATCGACCTCGGGGGCGGCGCGACGCTTCTTCGGCGGATGGTACGTCAACACCTGATAGGTGGTGACGGTGATCGGGCGGATCTCTTTCAGTTCGCCGGTATATTCGCCGATCATCTCGGCGGTGATCGTCGTCTTGTCGAGGATCTCGTTGATCCACTGGTGGACGGCGTTCGTCCCGAAGCAGACGATCAGCGTGTGCGACTGCGCCGTCGCCAGCGTCCCGATCGCCACCACCGTCTTCCCCGCGCCGCACGGCAGCACGACGACTCCGCTGCCACCCTTGCTACCGCCCGACGCCCAGAAGACATCGACCGCCTCGCGCTGGTAGTGGCGCAGATCGAAACCTTTCCCACCGCGCGTTGGGTCGCGCAGGCCGATCGTCAGCGGCGTGCCGGGGACATAACCGGCCAGATCCTCGGCAGGATAGCCGAACTCGACCAACGCATGTTTGAGGTGTCCGCGCATCGCGGCATCCACTTCGAGGGTGCGGTCGTTGAGCGGGCGGATGATGAACGGCTTGATCTTCCGTGCGTGGCTGATCTCGGTGATCAGGATCGGGTCTTCCGAGGTCAGCACCAAACGCTCACCAAATTCGGGCGCACGCAGCAGCTTCAAACGCCCATACCGCGACATGTAGTCGTGGATATCGTGAACGATATTGCCGGGGAGATCGTATTTGCTCAGGCGCTCCAGATTCCCCAGCGCCTCAGCGGCACCGAGGCCGGCCGAGGCCGCGTTCCAGAGTGAGAGCGGCGTGATCCGATAGGTGTGGATATGCTCGGGGCTCTTTTCCAACTCGGCGATCGCCGCGATCGCGTCGCGTGCCTCCTCATATTTCGCGTTCGCCGCTTCGAGGAGAACCGTGCGATCACCTTGGACGATCAGGGGGTTTTCCGGATGGTAGGGCATCGCTTCGCTCCAGTACCGCGTACAGCGTGTCGCATTTCAGCCTTCCTATCCTACTCGTTCCTCGGAATCCTGCCCAATCGGTTCCAGGCGCGGAGCAGGGTCTGCGGCATGTCGCTCTTACTCCGGCGCGATGGCGATACCGAGGATATTATCGAGGCGAAAAACGCGATCCCCCTGCCGATTGCGACAAAAACCGTGGAGATAATAGGCACCGCCGCGCACTTCCAACTCGTGTGGTTCGACGGTGCGAATCATCGCGCGGCGCTCATTCGGCTTCTGATACTCGATCACCAGCGCCTGATCGGCTTCGAGCGCCGCGATGATGAAATCAACGAGTTTGCGATTGGTCAGGCGTTGTAGTTCGTCTCGTTGGGCCGAGCGTGGCGCGGTCGGTGCGGTGCCGTTGACCAACTCCCGCGCGGTAGGCAGACCGAGATCGACCGCCGCGCGCTGGGCCGCGCTCCGCTTCTCGGTTTGCGGCTGGATACTCAACCCTTCGTGCAGGGTGATCCCGCGCGCGACCAGCGCGGCCTCCAACTGCGGCCAACGCTCCTCCGTCACCAACGCAAGGTTCGTGGTGAGGATACGCAGGATCAGCGGACGCAACGCCTTAACCCGGCTGAGATCACCCCAATTGGCGGTCGGCGGCAATTCGACCACACGTACCCGCGCGAATTGGAACGGCTGGTAGAAACCGGACCAGCCGCGCAGGGTCAGCACATCATCTGGCGACAGACCGGCCCTGGCCTTATAGCCGAGGAAAGCCAGCACCTCATCGATCGTCTGCCCCTGCGCCTTCGCGCGGGCGAGCGACGCGGGCGAGATCGCGAACGTCGCGCCGCGCCCATCGTCCGCGGCCTGCAAGTCCGCGAAGGCGGCAAGCCGATACCGCAAGTAAGGGTCGTCGTCCTCGGGATTAACCACGATCGTATCGGACCGCACAAGATCGAGAACCTGCGGCGGATCGAGCGCGTAGTTGATCGCCCACAATTCCACGCCGCGCTGATCGAGGACCGTAGCTACCGTATTCGCCACCTCGCTGTTCACCAGGGCGACCGTCGTCGTCAGGCGACGCGAAAGACCCTTGCCGAGCGCAGGATCGGCGAGCCAGCGATCGAGCGTGGCGACATCGGGGGCTTCGATGATCGTGACGTCGCGATGCACATGGACGCGCTCGTACTCGCGCGCCCAATCGGCGAGTGTGTGGCGGACATTCTGCGGCAACGCGCCGCTCGATGCCCCTTCGAGGGTGCTGACGATCCGCTCCTCGGTCCACCCCGCCGCCAGCCCGCGCACGATCGAGGTGCGCGTCAGCGTATAGATCGCGGCTCGGTCGAGACTCTTCGCATCGGCGAAAGCGTCGAGACGCGCGACCAGATCGAGGTGCGCCAGCGCATCGATCACCAGCACCTCGAAGTTCGGCTGTACCACCAGCGCGACGCCCCCGACAACCGGCTCGGCCACCACATCGCGAGCACAGAGGAGGCGTAGACCAAGGTCGGTTAGGCGCACGGCCTGGGGCAGATCGCCGTCGGCGCGCTTACCCGCCCGCTCATACCCGACATCGACGAGGCCGAGCCAGCGCAGCGACTCCCCCAAGACCTGCGCGACGAAGGCCCCTTCGACCTCGGCCCAATCCTGGTCTTTGCGTAGGCGGCGATCGCGGCTTCGCAGATCGGAGCGGGCGAAGCCACGATAATAGACCTGTTCGAGCGCCTGCCGGGTGCCGTAATAGCTATCCTGGCCGTAATAGTTGTAATAACTGTAATAGCTCGGTGGGTACTCCGGCACCCGATCGATCAAGAACTCTGGCGCGGTCTGGCGCAATCGATCCGAGATCGCCTCGATGCTGATCCAACCTTCCGGCGCGGCAGCCAACAGCTCGATGATAGCCAGACGGGCATCGGCGATCCGCTGCCGGTCCGGCACATCGCCCGCGCCGGAATATGACCACGGTTCGATCGTCAGGTGCGACAACCGGCGAAACTCGCTCCAATCAAGATCGAGCCAGGCATCATAGAGGAGTTGCGCCGCCTCCGGCTCAGACCCATTCAGGAACGACTCCATCGCATCGTCGGCGCGTAACTGGTTGTCGGTAACGGTCGTCAACCCGGCGGCATCAAGGAGGCGTAGCAAGAAGCCGAGCCGCCCCTCAATCACGGCGGCGTCGCTGTCGCGACGGGGCGGCGTCCCGCCCGTCTGGAGTGCGGCGAGCAACTTCCGCAGATCGGCGCGATGGGGTTCGCCGACGCGCGTGAGGCGCAGGCCCGTACTTTTCAGGAAGCGCAGGGTCAGATACAGATCGCGGCGTAACATGGCGAACGAGCCGGATTCGATCTCCGGCGGCGGCTCGGGCAACGCGACGAGGGGGGGCAAATCTTCGTCACCGAGGACGGCCAGCGCCTCCTGCACCCCCTGCGGTATCCAGACCCGCAGGAGGGCCGCCGTCGGTTGGCTGAGATCAAGCGACACTTTCGTGCCGGTGGAACCCGCCCCCTCGACAAGCAGCAGGGCACGGCCAACGAGCCCTTGCAGTGTCCGGCGCACGGACTCTTCATCATGATGCCGATCCTGGCCCGCCAGCAGGAGTGCGGCGATCGTGGTGCCGCCGCCGCGCCCGACGACGCCCAGTAGGCGACGCGCGAGCGGGCTGAGCGTGCCGAGGGCGCGCGGTGTCGCGGCGGGATCGGTCAAGAGCCGGACCAGCACACCGATCCGCTCCGACTTGCGGCGATTCGCGGTCGCCCCCGGGCTGAGTGCTTCGAGCATCACCCCGATATCGACCGCGGCATACCCATCGAGCGCCGCGCGCAGCTTCTCTTGTTCCTGTTCAGGGGTCAGCGGTGACAAAGACTCGGCGGGATACCCACTCATTGACGGCCCTCGCCGGAGACGCGCGGGGTGTAACCGGCTTTTCGCAACGCCTTTAAGATCGGTTCGACCTGCGTATGGTCGACCATGACGACCGTATCGGAGAGGCGGCGCACAACATGGCGTCCCGCCGGGCCAGCCAGGACCTCCGTGAGGGTCGCGGCGTCGGCGCATTCGATCAGCGAAAGGTTGCGAAAGAGGCGGGCACCCTGGAATTGGTCGACACCGGTCATTGCTAACGTTCGCTCCTCGCCAGCACACGGGCTCCATGAGAACGTTCAAGCATGAACGCCTATTCTAGATAGATAATAGGGCAATTGCCACATCCGTACAATAGACCGACATGCCACCGAATAACCTGACGGGAACAGATGAAAAAATCTGGTCCGTGCCGCCCATCAGCATCAGCATCAGGGTTCCCCCGCGCGTATCCGCCGAGGGCTGAGTGGGACGCGACCATGAAAAAGCCGCGCGACCCGAGAGTCACGCGGCATGGAGGTTCGTACGGATCACGATCGGTGCGTATCAGCCGCCCATCAACCGTGGCGCGATGACAATCTCATCGGCTTCCTGGGCGCGGGCATCCCAGCGGTCCAATTTCTGAGCACCTTTGTCGGCGTCGATCGCGAACGGTACATCACCGCGCACGATCGCCTCGCGGAAAATCCGCTCGGCTTCGCGAATCGCCGCCTGCGCTTCCTCATCAGTTGCGGTATCCGCGCCGGTTTCCCAGGTGGTGACTGCATCCCCTTGATCGCACATCCGGCGGATGATATGGCGTCGCCGCCCCGGTTGCTCCGTCATCGCTGCCTCCTCCGGGCCTATCGCCCGAACTGAGGGATGGCCTGACGCGCGGATCATGCGCCCCGTTGCATCCCGGCTCGTCCCCTGCGTACGGCGCGCCCGCAGCAGGCTTCCCCGCAGTATAGCATCGGCGGCGACAGATGCAAATGCCGAGCGAGCCGAATTATGCCGGGGGGGGAATAAGGCGATTTCTGCCGCGGCCGAGCGGGTACGTTCTTGACATGCTACCAGTGGTAAACTACCCTTTAGACACGGTTAAATTTCCTCTGGAGTAGACGCCGATGGGTGATCAAGAACTCTCCCGATCCGAACAAGACTACCTCAAGGCGATCCACCATCTGCTGCGGAAAGAGGGCGGTGAACGAGTCGGCACGGTCATGCTGGCGAAGTGGCTCGGGGTCTCCGCCGCCTCGGTGACAAGCATGGTCAAGAAACTCGCCGAGGCCGGGTTGCTGACGCATAGTCCATACCAGGGAGTAGCGCTGACCGAGCGCGGCGAGCGCGCCGCGCTGGAGATGCTGCGTCATCACCGTCTCCTCGAAACATTCCTTAGTCAGCATCTCGGGATGGAGTGGCACGAGGTCCACGCCGAGGCCGATCGCCTCGAACACGCCCTCTCCGAGAACCTGGAGGATCGCCTGGATGCGGCACTCGGCCACCCGACGACCGATCCCCACGGGGCACCGATCCCGACCAAGGAGGGAATCCTCAACGCCCCGCAGACGATGACCCTCTGGGCGGCACACACCGGCATGCGCGTGCGGGTCTCGGAAGTTGAGGATGAGGATGCCGCCCTGTTGACCCACCTGGCGGAGCTGGCGCTCGTCCCGGGGGCTGTGGTCGAGGTCATCTCGAAAGGCCCGTTCGGTGGCCCGCTCCACATCCGCGTCGCGGGCAAAGACCGCGCGCTCGGCGAAATCGTCGCCGCCGCGGTGCTCGTCGTGCCTGATGTTCTCACCGATGATCGCACCGAGGGAAGTCCATAAACCTCGTCTCGGATGACCCTTCTCGGCACCGCATACCGGGCCACCTGCGCCGGTGGGATAACGGCCTGCGTACCAGCACGACAATCGAGGGAGTGACACGACAATGGCTGGGGAAGAACCGATCACCATACCGGAATCAGGTCGGCGCTATGCCGGCGAATTGATCGGTGGGGCGGCCGACGGAGGAACCCTGTCGAGCGCGCAGGAAGTCCTGCAAGGGACGAGCAAGAAAGGGCGACTGGCGAGTATTCTCCCCTTCCTCGGTCCGGCCTTCATCGCCTCGATCGCCTACATGGATCCGGGCAATTTCGCCACGAATATCCAGGGGGGCGCGCAGTTTGGCTACATGCTCGTGTGGGTCATCGTCGCCTCGAACCTGATGGCGATGCTGATCCAGACCTTGTCGGCCAAGCTCGGGATCGCCACCGGCCACAACCTCCCGGAGATTATGCGCGTCCACTTCCCCCAGCCGGTCATCTGGGTCCTCTGGGCGCTGGCCGAGATCGTCGCGATGGCGACCGATCTGGCCGAGTTTCTCGGGGCGGCGCTCGGCTTCAGTCTCCTCTTCGGGATGCCGCTCCTCCCGGCGGGCCTGCTAACCGGCCTGACGACCTTCCTTATCCTTGGCTTGCAACGCTACGGGTTCCGGCCCCTGGAGGCGATCATCACCGGTTTTGTCGGGGTGATCGGCCTCTGTTACCTGATTGAGACGATCATCGGCAAGCCCGACTTCGGCGCGGCGGGGGCGGCGATCCTTCAACCACGCTTCGCCGGTACGGAGAGTATCCTGCTCGCCTCCGGGATCCTCGGGGCCACCGTGATGCCGCATGTCATCTATCTCCACTCCGCACTGACGCAGGACCGCGTCGCGACCGGCGATGCCACGCAACGCCGCCGCCTCTTCCGCTTCGAACTGGTCGATGTGGTAATCGCGATGGGCCTGGCCGGACTGATCAACGCCGCGATGCTGATGATGGCGGCGGCGACGTTCTGGGCGCAGGGCTATGATGTCACCGCGGGCGACGACATCATCCGCGAGGCATACCGCACGCTGACCCCGCTTCTGGGGGGGGCCTCCTCGACGATCTTCGCGATTTCCCTGCTGGCTTCCGGCCTTTCGTCGGCGGCGGTCGGAACGATGGCGGGGCAGGTGATCATGCAAGGATTTTTGGGACGCACCATCCCGATTTGGCTCCGGCGCGGCGTGACGATGCTCCCGGCGCTGATTGTGATCGCGCTGAACGTCGATGCGACGCGCACGCTGATCATCAGCCAAGTCATCCTCTCGTTCGGGATCCCCTTCGCGCTTATCCCGCTGGTCATGTTCACCCGTCGTCGCGACATCATGGGCGAACTGGTTAATCACCGGATCACGACCATTCTCGTCACCGGTGTTGTCGCCGTGATTGTGGCCCTGAACCTTTTCCTGCTCTACCAAACCTTCTTCGGCTAATGCGCCAGGCGCATTCGCAGTGCGCCAGCGACGATAGTGTGGCGTCGCGGGCGCAAATATCAGCGGAGGCGACGATGGACACCACCGGGCCGCTCCCGATTCAGCATATCCTCGTACCGCTCGACGGCTCGCGGCTCGCAGAGAGCGCCCTCGGTCCGGCGATGAGCCTGGCCGAACGCCTGAAAGCGCGGGTGACGTTGTTACACATCCTGGAGCGCCGCGCGCCGGAAACAATCCACGGTGAGCGGCATTTGACCAGCGCCGGCGAGGCGGAGGCATACCTGACCGGGATCGCTTCGCGCTTCGCCGATGCCGGGATTCCCGTCGAGGCGCACACGCATCCCAGCCCCGAGGGTGATGTTGCCGCGAGCATCGCCGTCCATGCCCGCGGCCATCGGGCCGATCTGATCGTGCTCTGCGCGCACGGGCAAGGTGGGTTGCGCGACTGGCTCTTCGGGGCGATCGCACAGCGCGTGGTACGCCGCAGCGGTGCGCCGGTCCTGATGATACGCCAGGCGCTCGCGACCACGGCTAAATCGTTCGACCCGCGCCGTATCCTGGTGGCACTCGACGGCACGCCGGAGGGCGAGGAGATCCTGCCGGTCGCGATCACCACTGCCAAGGCGTTCGGGGCGGCGATCGAGCTGGTGTTCGTCGTCGCGACCCTCTCGACGATCGCCGGTGATCGGGCCGCCGCCGCCCGGCTGATGCCCGGTGCCACCAGCGCGGCCCTCGATCAGGAGAGTGAGAGCGCACGGCGCTACCTCCGCGAACTGACCGCACGACTCGGAGGCGTCGACCTGCCGATCACCGGCAAGGTCGAGCGTGGCGAGGCCGCCCGGATGGTCCTCAGCAGCGCCGCCCAGGCTGACGATAGTCTCGTGGCCCTGGCGACCCACGGGCGTGCCGGGTTGGAGGGGCTGTGGTCGGCGAGTGTCGGGACGAAGGTGATCGCGCGTTCCGTCGGGCCGCTGCTGCTGCTCGGCGCTCGCTATGACACCTCGCGCCGACGGTAGCGAAATTCGCGCTTTCTCACTACCTTTCAGGCAAGCCCGACATGCCCTGCATCGGTAGCGGTGCAGGGCATTGAGCCGTCTATCCAGCGGTAACCATCGTCACTATCCCTGCGTACTATTGCAGGATGACCCCGGGAGGCACCGCTACGCGAGAGGAAATAAGCAAGAAGATGGCGAAAATAACCGCAACGGCGGAAGAGGCGGTTGGCGCATCATCAAAGGTGGTCTACCGTTACCTCGCCGATTACCGGCAATATCACCCGCTGATCTTGCCGCCAGCGTTCTCCGACTTCCTCGTCGAGGCGGGCGGCGTGGGCGCGGGCACGATCATCAGCTTCAAGGTCAAGCTCGGGGGCAAAACGCGCGTCTCCCGCCAGCGGGTCGACGAGCCGCAGCCAGGGCGAATCCTGCGCGAGCGCGATCTGGAAGGGTCCACCGTCACGACGTTCACGGTGAGCCCGGATGGGAAGAATTGCCGCGTTAAAATCGAAACGGTCTATGAGGGAGCGAACGGCGTGGCGGGCCTGATCGAGCGCCTACTCGCCCCGCGGATGCTCGCTAAGCTCTACCGCGAGGAACTCGCGCGCCTCGATAAACTCGCGCGTGGCGGGTGAGGCCGAAACGCGGCCCGCGGCGCGGTAGCGCCGCATCGGGCTACGACAGGGGCAGTCAATTCCGGGAGCAGGGTTCTCGGACTTCATTGCCCCAGGACACCCGGTTCAGGCATCCGCCATTGTGTTGATCGCCCTCGCCAACTCTTCCGGGGTCACGATCGCCGCACCGAGGCGGCGCACCACGATCCCCGCCGCAAGGTTGCTGAGTCGCGCCGCGTCGGACGGCGTGGCCCCAGCGGTGAGCGAGAGGGTCATCACTGCGGAAACGGTATCACCCGCGCCGGTCGCGTCGCGCACCTCGCTGAGCGCGGCGGCGGGCAGATGCTGGCACCCGCCATCTCGCTCGATGATCGTCATCCCCTCGCTGCCGCGCGTGATCAACACCCCCCGCGCATCCATCTGTCGGGCGAGATCGTGTCCGGCGTGACAGACCTCCTCAGCGGTTCGCAGCGGACGACCGAGCGAAGCGGCGGCTTCGTCCTGGTTCGGCGTGGCGATCGTAATGCCGACGAAGCGCCCCAGATCACCGTGGGCATCGACGGTAATCGTGAGGCCATGCTGACGGGCCAGGGGCAGCGCAGCGGCAATCAGCGCCGGGGCGATGACGCCATGTTCGTAGTCGGAGACGACCAACGCATCGTAGGCGGGGATAGTCCCTTCCAGGAAGGCGATCAACCGCGCCTGTGTTGCCGCCGCGATCGGCTCACGCACCACCCGATCGATCCGCGCGATCTGTTGGCTGACGATTTGCGGACCGCCGCCGATCACGCGCGTCGCGGTAGCGGTCGGTCGCCCTACTTCGCTGATTAATCCGGTCGTCGCGATCCCCTCATCCGTGAGGCGGGCCGCGAGCGCACGACCCGGCTCATCATCGCCGATCGTACCACAGACCGCGACCGTTGCCCCGAGCGCGCGACAGTTGCGGGCCAGATTAGTCGCGCCGCCGGGCACGATATAACGATCGACCCACTCCAACACCGGGATCGGTGCCTCGCGCGACAGGCGCGACGGCCTGCCGATGATGTACTCATCGGCCAGCATATCGCCGAGCACAAGGACACGTCGCCCCGCAAAGCCTTGCAGTGCCGCATGCAGTCGTGACGATGCAGAAGTGGTTGTACCCTCCATAGGCCGGGATTGTACCAGGAAGCGCGGCAGACAGCGCGGCACAGCCGTGCTACCCTACAGACGCGCGACATTACCCTCAACTGCATGGATGGATTGAATAGAAGGAGGCGAACAATGCCAGACCTGACCGGACAGGTCGCGGTCATCACAGGTGGGGCTTTGGGGATCGGCGGCGGGACGGCGCGACGACTGGCAGCAGATGGGGCCAGCGTCCTGATCGCCGATATCAACGGCGAAGCGGCCGAACAGAATGCGGCGCGGATCCGCGAGGCGGGCGGCACCGCCGAGGCGATCGTCGCCGATGTCAGCAAGTCGGCGGATATTCGCCGGGCGATCGACACGGCGGTCGAGCGCTGGGGCAAGCTGACGATCTTGGTCAACAACGCCTTCGGTGTGGCCGCGATGGCGAAGGGGACGGCGCTCGAAGTCGAGGAAGACGATTGGGATCGCGGCTTCGCGGTGCTGGTGAAAGCGCTCTACATCGGCGCGAAACATGCCGTGCCGCTGATGCAGGCGGCTGGCGGCGGCTCGATCATCAACATCTCCTCCGTTCACGGCCTCCTCGCCGCGCCGCGCGCCCTGGTCTACGACACCGGCAAGGCGGCGGTGATCGGCCTGACCCGCCAACTGGCGGTCGATTTCGGACCGCTCGGCATCCGCGTCAACGCGATCTGCCCCGGCCACATCGTCACCGAAGCGATGGAACAGCGCTGGGAAAAGAATCCCAGGGGGCTCGATTTCTTCAACGAACAGTATCCGGTACGGCGCACCGGTACCCCCGCTGACATCGCGGCCGCGATCGCGTTCCTTTGCTCGCAGGATGCCTCGTTCATTACGGGTCAGGCGCTGGCGGTCGATGGCGGCCTGACGATCCAGTTACAGGAAGACCTCGGGGTCCACCTCGGGCGGTGGGCACAAGAAAACCCCGACACAAAATTCACCCAATAATCCACCGCCGCCGGATAGTACGACAATCGGGGCGCCGCTCGATCACCCGAGCGGCGCCCCTGTATCGATCGGCTACCGGGGCGATGGTGTACAACGGCGCATGATCGCGCGAACGATCCATTTTAATCGGGGCATGGTGGCTTCGCGGCGGGCGCACCTACTCCAAGGCGCGGTTGACGGAGATTGCGAACTAAATCAGCCTATCTTCGCCCGCGATCGCGGGCTCGGCGGCCACCAACGCCTCAAGGATTGTCAATCCTTCTCGCGCAGAATCGTCCTCATCCCCTACCCCTGGTATACTTAACGTGCTGGCTCGACCAGCGCGAAAGATGGCCGATCGCCAAGATCCGGCTTCTTTGTGTTGCGCCACGCCATCTGCAACCATCCGTGCAATAAGGGGATCTTGCCCGATGCTGCTCACCACATTGCTCTCGACAATCGCCCACGACGAGCAGTTCGCGGCGGTTGTCGCGACCCTGTCGCGCGCCAAGGCAGGAGCGACCTTTACGCTTGAAAGCGTGCCGCAAGAGACCCGACCGGTCGTGATCGCCGCGCTGGCACATGAACTCGATCGCCCGCTCCTGGTCGTCGCCTCGCGCCAGGATGCCGCCGCGCGCCTGCACGATAGCCTCGCCTGTTATCTCTCCCCAGGCGACGAATTACTCCTCTGGCCGGCCCAAGATGCGCTGCCCTACGAGCAATTACCGTTCGACCCCGTTGCGGCGGCGGCACGACTCGGCACCCTCGACCGACTCTTGCGCGCCCGCAGCGGCGCGGAGTCCGGCGGGCTCGTGCTGGTCGCCAGTGCGCGTGGCTTGCAAGGACAGACGATGTCGCCCGAGGCGCTGCGCGATTGGCAGCAGGAGCTACGGATCGGCGACAGTCTCGACGTGAGCGAGACGCTGTCGCGCTGGATCGGCGGGGGCTACGAGCCGGTTTCGGCGGTGGAAGAGCCGGGGCAATTCAGTCGGCGCGGCGGCCTGATCGATGTCTGGCCGTCCGGCTCCGGCGATCCGATCCGCATCGAACTCTTCGGCGACGAGATCGACTCGCTGCGCCCGTTCGACCCCGCAACCCAGCGATCCTCCGGTCGCCTGAAAACGGTGACGATCCTGCCCGCCAGCGAGCTGCCCCTCTGGGAGCGCGACGCGGCCCTGGAACGCCTACGGGCGCTCGATCCCTCCACCCTGCGGCCGGAAGTGGTGCAGGAGTGGCAGCGGATCCTCGGGCTGATCGAACGCGGCGAAGGCCCGCCCTCGCCCGACTTCCTCGCGCCGTATTTCAACGCGGAGCCGGGCAGCCTGCTCGATTATCTCCCGGCCAACGCCGGCGTGATCTTCGACGAGCCGGGGGCGATCAGGCTGGCCGCCGAGCAGTTGGAGGCGCAGGCGGAAGAGTTGCGCTTCGGCTTCGAGGCGAATGGCGAACTGCCGAAAGGCTTGCTGCGCCCGTTTCACACCTGGGCGGCGGTCACGATGAAGCTCGCCGGAATCCCGCGCCTGGAATTCGGCCAGGGCATCGAGGGGAGCTCCGGCAAGCTGCTCCACTTCGACCGACTCGGGCAACCCGCCGCCTATGCCGGACGCCTGCCGCTGCTCGCGCGCGATGTCGCCACCTATATGCGCGGCGACGTGAAGACGATCATCGTCACGGAGCAGTCCGAGCGCCTGCGTGAGATCCTGGCCGAGCGCGAAATCTACCCACAAATGGCGACATTCAGCCTCCCCAATCCGCTGCCGCCCCTGACGCTGGTGCAGGAGACGCTGAGCAACGGCTGGCTCTACGAGCCCGCGAGCGACCTCGGCGCGACCACCTTCAGCAACGCGGAAGAGGAGAAGGAAGAGCGCCTGCGTCTGACCCCGGGCGCGCTCGTCGTCCTGACCGACCACGACATCTTCGGGACGGTGCGCGTCGTGCGCCGGGCCTCGCGGCGCTCGTCGGCGCAGCATCAGGCGTTTGTGCGCGCCCTGGTGCCGGGCCAATATGTCGTCCACCTGGAACACGGCATCGCCCGCTACACCGGGATGATCACGCGCACGGTCGGCGACGCGCCGATCGGCGGTGGCGCGGCCCCGACGCGCGAGTTCCTGACCCTCGACTATGCGGCGGGTGATCGCCTCTTCGTGCCGATCGACCAGACCGACCGGATCGCCCCCTACAGCGGCACCGGGGACGACGAACCGAGCCTCAACCGGCTCGGTTCGCAGGAGTGGGCGCGGGCAAAGAGCCGCGTCAAGCGGGCGGTCGCGGATATGGCCGACGAGCTCCTCGCCCTTTACGCCGCGCGCGAGGCGACCCCCGGCCACGCCTTCGGGCCAGACAGCGTCTGGGACCGCGAACTCGAAGAGTCGTTCCCGTATATCGAGACGGAAGACCAGTTACGCGCGATCGGCGAGGTTAAGGGCGACATGGAAAACCCGCGTCCGATGGACCGCCTCGTCACCGGCGACGTTGGCTACGGCAAAACCGAGGTGGCGATCCGCGCCGCATTCAAGGCGGTCAACGACGGCACCCAGGTGGCATTGCTGGTGCCGACGACGGTGCTCGCCCTGCAACATACCCGCACGTTCAAGGAGCGCCTCGCCCCGTTCCCGGCCCGCGTCGAGATGCTCTCGCGCCTCCGCACCGCAGCGGAGCGCGAACAAGTCAAGCGCGATATGGCCGAGGGCAAGGTGGACATCGTCATCGGCACCCACGCCCTGCTCGCCACCGATATCCACTTCAAGAACCTCGGCCTGCTGATCGTCGATGAGGAACAACGTTTCGGCGTCGCCCACAAGGAAAAGCTGAAGAAGCTGCGCGCCACCGTCGATGTGCTGACCCTCACCGCGACGCCGATCCCGCGCACCCTGCACACGGCGCTGGCCGGTATCCGCGACCTCAGCGTGATCGATACGCCGCCCGAGGAGCGCCTGCCGATCCGCACCTTCGTCGTCGCCTACAGCGATACCCTGGCGCGCGAGGTGATCCTGCGCGAGCTCGATCGCGGCGGTCAGGTCTACTTCGTCCACAATCGCGTGCAGTCGCTGGCGATGGTGGCCGCGCACATCGCCGAATTGATCCCCGAGGCGCGCGTGCGGATCGGACACGGGCAGATGGATCAGGGACAGCTCGAAAAGGTGATGCTCTCGTTCGTCAAGGGCGAGTTCGATGTCCTCGTCTGCACCACGATCATCGAATCGGGGATCGACATCCCCGCCGCCAACACGATCATCATCGACGACGCGCCGTATTACGGACTGACGCAACTCCACCAGTTGCGCGGGCGGGTCGGGCGATCGGGGAATCGCGCGT
>DATCMP010000057.1:0-3215 GCA_036563365.1 Thermomicrobiales bacterium | reverse complement strand
CCTCTCGCTCGCGTTTCTCGTGGTGCTGGAACGGCTGAATCCGATCGAGCGCGCGGTTTTCCTGCTGCACGATGTGTTCGGCTACGACTTCGCGGAGATCGCGTCGATCGTCGGGAAGAGCGCGCCCAACTGTCGCCAACTCGCCCGCCGCGCCCGCGAGCACGTCGCGGCCAATCGCCCCCGTTTCGCCCCCGATTCGGCGACCCGCGAGCGCTTGCTGGGCGAGTTCATGCGCGCCTGCACCGTTGGCGATCTGCCGGGCCTGATCGCCCTCCTGTCCGACGACATCACCGTCTGGTCGGATGGCGGGGGCAAGGTCCAGGCCGCGCGCAAGCCGGTGCGCGGTGCCGAGAAGGTCGCCGCCTTCATGGTGCGACTCGCGCAATTCGGCGCGATGCAAGGGGCGAGCTACCAGCTCGCTACGATCAACGGGCAGCCGGGTATGGTCGCGCTGCTGAATGACGGGCCATACAGCGCCCTGGCGCTCGACATCGCCGATGGCCGGATTGCCGGGATAGCGATCGTGGTGAACCCGGAGAAGTTACAGGGGATTAGTCGGCAGTCAGCAATCGGTAATCGGCAGTGGGGATCCGCCGCTGGCGCGGAGTTATAGCACCACTGCCCAACCACTGCCGACTGCCGACTACCGTATCTCCCCCCCGCAGACGCGCGGGCTTGTCGGGCCGGGGCTACCGGTGGCGGGTTCGACCGTCACGCCGACCGATTTGTATTTCGCGAAGGGGGCGGGGGCGTTGATGATGACATGGGCGTTGCCGCGGGCGTCGGCCGTGAACAAGCCCCCGCTATCGCGCTGCCCATCCGGCGTGACGAGCCAGACCTGGAAGCGCTGATCGGCATTGATCTTCGGCAGCCAGTACGTCAGCATCAGGCCGACGGTGCTGGTCGGTTCGACGTAGATGTAGCCCGCAGCCGGGAGCCCGTAGTCGGCCACCGCCGGTCCGCTCACCGGGAAGGCCGCGTTCGGGTCATTCAGCAGCGTATTAACGAAGGCGAGCTGACTCGTCTGCGTCGCGAGTTGCGCGTTACGCTCCCGCTCCGCCGCGAGTTGTTGGCGCTCGGCGTTTAACCGGAGTTGGGTGAGCGTACCCCATCCTAACAGCCCCAGGACCAGCACCGCCGCGAACGCTGCCAGCGCGACGCGCACCCCGCGCGAGCGCCCGCGATAGGCTGCCAGCGCGTGCGGCGCGTCGGGGCCGGTAGCGACGTGCGTCGGCGGCGTGCTGGTACTTGCTGCTGCGTTCGTGGTCGTTGTTGCGATCTGCTCGACACGCGCGAAGAGCGCCGCCCGCACCGCCGGTGAGGGCGTCGCCGCTGGCGCGCTGAAGGCCAGCAAGCCCAACGTCTCATGCAACATCGCGAGTTCTTGGGTACATTCGGCGCACTCGCGCAGATGGTCGGCGACCGACCGCGCCTCGGCAGGGTCGAGCGCATCGAGCGCATAGGCCGGCAGAAGTTCTCGTATGTGGTCGTGCGTCGTCTCGTTCACGTCCTGACCTTCGATTCTTGGCCGGTTTGCTGGCTACGGCGTAGCGTTACTGGATGCTACGTTGCTCACGCCAAATTTGTTCACTGCAGGTCGCTTTCGAGCTCTTGCCCGTGCAGCAATTCGCGCAGTTTCTGGATACCGAGCCGCAGCCGCGTCTTGATCGTCCCCAACGGTTCGCCGAGGCGCTCGGCCATCTGCGACTGCGTATACCCCTCGAAGTATGTCAACTCGATAATCGTCCGTTGTGCCGGGGGGAGTTGCAGGAGCGCCATACCGATCTGCTGGCGTCGCTGGCGTTCCCATGCTTGTTCCTCCGGCCCTGCTTCTGTCGAGGGCAGGCCCGCTAACAGATCCTCGACCCTCTCCACGTCGCGCTCTTCGGTCATCTGTGGCCGCCTGCCCCGCCGACGCACCTCATCGATCGCGAGATTGTGCGCGATCCCCAGCACCCAGGTCAGCGGCCTGCCCCGACCGACCTGATAGGTGCCCGCGCGCTGCCAAACCCGGACGAAGACCTCTTGCAGCAGATCCTCCGCCGCGACGCGATCGGCGACGATCCGCAGGGTGAGCGCGAAGACCGGCCCGGCATAGCGATCATACAAGGGGACAAGCGCGGTGCGGTCGCCGGTGGCGAGGCGCGCGAGCAACGCTTCGTCGTCTCTCGCTTGCTCCACCACGCCCCTCGCCCCACCGGGATCGCCCCGCCCAGGTCCGGTGTCGGTGTGACGCTGGCCCGGCAAACGATCCCTCACTACATATACGCCCATTCAAACGACGCCGGATTTGTCCGGGTCGCGCAGTATCGTACCAGATGCCCAACCGGTATGCCTTCGGTATGCCTCCTTGCGCGAGTCGCTGGGCTGGAGGGAATCTATGCCATACGTCTCAGCGCATTGCCGAAACGGCACCAGCGGCGCTGACCTGGGTGCTGGCGTAAACGCAATGCACACCGCCGATGAAGCGCGCGGATGCCATGATGACCGCTGGCATATGGCGGTTGCGGGCCTGGGGCGAGAAAGGCGGCGGGGACAGGATGCGGGACTGGTGGCAGCGATCGGTACATGGCCCGAATCACAAGTGGTGTGGTCCGCAAGTGCGCCCTAGTACTCCGCTGGGCTAATAATGACCGCGCCGAGTGGGAACTGGCGACAATCGATTAGGTGACGTTCCATCACGAGTACTTTTTCACCATCTGGTCATTACTAGGTTCAGAAGAGCTAAATGTTGGCGACGAGGCTCACTTGGTAACGTCAGCATAAGCACCGTCAGATTAGAGACCGCGGGTTTGATCCCTATCAAATCCGCACGTTTACCCCTGCCTGGGCGGCGCATCGCGTGGCACATGTTATACTCGGCGGTGCCGCTACCGACGCATGCAGCCGAGAAGCCGCCGATGGTCGACCAGTCTGCACCCGCTGCTCCTGCACCCAAGAGCCCCGCCCTCGTCGGCCGCGACCGCGAGCTGACCGTCCTGCACGAGGCGCTCGCCTCGGCGCTGGCTGGGTGCGGCGCGCTGGTCCTCATCGGCGGGGAGGCGGGCATCGGCAAGACCGCCCTCGCCGAGGCGCTCTGCCGCGACGCGGCGGAGCAGGGCGCGCGGGTACTGATCGGCAGATGTTACGACCTTGGCGAGACGCCGCCCTACGGCCCGTGGGCCGAGGCCCTCGGGTACACCTCGGCATACGCCGACGTGCCCGCACTGCCCGCC
>DATCMP010000053.1:0-6658 GCA_036563365.1 Thermomicrobiales bacterium | reverse complement strand
ACGCGCGTAGATCGGTCACCGGCATGGTCGGTCGGGGGGCGCCCCCCGGTGGCGTCTGCTCATCGCTCATCGCCACGGGCTCCGCGCGCGGGCCACCCCGAGGGCCAGCATCCCGCCCCCGCCGGTCAGGCCGAAGAGGAGCGGCGACCAGTCCGGCAGCCCCAGCCGCAGGAGGGGCGCGACCAGCACGATCGTCGCGCCGAGCGCCGCCAGCGCCCGATCGTCCGCGACGACCGCGTAGAGGAGGACGCCCAGCCCCCAGAGCGCGCCCGGCAGCAGCGCCACCACCGCGAACTCGGCCGGCACCACCAGCAGCGTGATCGCCGTCGTCCCGAACATCATCACCCACCAGGCGCGCAGGAAACGCGCCTCCCAGCCGCTCCGCACCGTCTCCCCGCGCCGCCAATAGCGCACGAGCGAATATGCCGCCGCGCCGAGCGGCACCCAGAGCGCCCACGCCAGGGCGAACGGCAGGAACTGTACGCATAGCCGACGAGCCAGACCACGCCCCAGGCCGCCAGCGCCGCGCGGGAGACATTGCCGCGCGCGGCGCGCCCGCTGCGCGTCGCGACCGACCGCGCCGCCAGCAGGGCCGCCCGCGCCTCCTCCGCGCCCGGTTCGCCGACCGGGCGGCGCGGCGACACCGGCAACTCGGACGCCTCCATCGGCCGCCCCCGATCGCGCCGCGCGCAAACGGCGCGTCACACCATCGCCCACACGCCGCCGGAACGCGACGCTTCCGACGTACTCTGTCACGCAAAGTATACACCATCGCGGGGAGGGTGCAAGTAGCGCCGCGGAAGAACAGGGGCGGTGGGAGAACACCCGTCAGCGGCGGGGGAGGTCGCGCAACCATCGCGCACGACACCGTTGCATAGCGACGACCCCGGCCTCATGCCGGGGTCGGCATAATACCGACCGAAGAAAGCAATAAGTTGTTATAATTCGATTCAGATCGTGAACTTCCCGTCGGCGTAACAGAGTTCCCCGTCGGCGTAGACCCGCCCCGCGCGCAGGTCGCAGATCAGATCCCAGTGCAGTGCCGAGCGGTTCAGCCCGCCGCTATTCGGGTACGATTGTCCGAGCGCCATGTGCATCGTGCCGCCGATCTTCTCGTCGAAGAGGATGTTGCCGGTGAAGCGATCGATCGTGTCGTTCAGCCCGAACGCGACCTCCCCGAGGAAGCGCGATCCCGCATCCAGATCGAGTAATTCCTCCAACAGGCCCTGCCCGCGCGCCGCTGTCGCCGCGACCACCTTGCCGTCCGCGAAGGTTAGGCGCACATCCTCCACCACGTTCCCCATGTAGACCGCCGGGTAGGTGAAGCGCACCGTGCCGTTGGCGGAATCCTCGTGCGGGCCGGTGTAGACCTCGCCGCTCGGGAAGTTGCGCGAGCCGGTCTCGTTCGAGCCGCTGGAGTTGATCCAGGTCCGCCCGCCGACCCGACAGGTCACATCCGTATCCGTCGCGACGATCCGAATCTCGTCGCGACCGGCGAGAAAATCGGCAATATGTTGCCATTTCCTCGCCAACTCCCGCCATGCCGTCGCCGGATCGTCGTGATCGAGCAGGCACGCCCCGAAGACAAAGTCCTCGTAATCGCCGAGGGTCATCCCCGCTTGCTGGGCGTAGGCCGGGGTCGGGTAGAGGGTGCCGGTGCTCCGCATCCCCTCACCCGAGGCCCGCGCCATCAGCCGCGCCCCGACCGGGGCGAGCGCCCGCTGCGCGAGCGCGATCCTGGCGGGATCGATCCCGGCGAGCGCCTGCGTATTCTCGGCGGCGGCGATCCGCAGGATGGCGTCGTAATGCTCGGCCTCCCAGGCGCGGGCGGGCGAGAGATCGCGCAATTGCTCGTCGCTGGCCTCGCGCAGCCGTATCTCAGCCAGGGCTTCAAGTTCGAGGCGCACCTCGGGGAACGCCCCGGTTCGCAGCGCCACGCGGTACACCTCGCGCAGGAACGGCGCAGCCAGCGGTGTCGTAGTGATCAGCAGCCGGTCGCCCGGCTTGATCCCCAGCGCATAGTGGATCAACGCCTGGGCGAGCTTCTGATGTCGCGGATCGGTCATCGGCTACTCCAGTCTGCGCGAGGCGCGGCATACGACGGGCAACGCTGCCCCAAGGTGAACGGGCGCAGTCTACCGCCGATCCGGGTAGGAGGCCAAATGAGGCGGGGAAAGCACCAGTAATACCCACCCCCAACCATACATCGTGCAAAAGGCTAAGGTACTGGTGTAGGGTATGTACTATCATTGGTGTAATAGGAACTATATCCGACTAAAGATTAGGAAGTGACGGAAAGCCATCGCCGTTGTGGTGGCAGACGAGGCGATTTCTACTTCACCTTGCGGGTCTTGACACCGTTATTGACTTGCGCTGAGGTCTTCGCCCGCGCAACGAACGAAGGGCGAAAGGGGACGACAGATGCAATTGCGTACAGACTATCTTGGCGTTGGATTCTACTCTTATACTGATGCCGCGAGAATTATCGGTATCCCGCCCGCGAAGCTCCGGCGTTGGGTACGAGATTACGTTTATTATATTCGCGCCCTCCGCAGCAACCAAAGACCGCTTGTGGTACGCCGTTTCGATCCGCAAGATCACGTTCTTTCATTTCTTGAATTGATCGAGTTGCTCTTCGTCTCATTATTCCGTCAGGAGGGTTTGTCATTGCGGGTGATCCGCGAAGCGGCGGAAATAGCCTCGTTGTGGTTCTCAACTGATTACCCCTTCGCGATCAAACAGTTCAATACCGACGGGCAGCATATCTTTGCGACTCTGGCAGATGAAGCCGATTCAAGCGAAATTATGGCCGAACTGGGGAAGGGTCAACTAGCGTTCCCGATGGTGATCGAGCCGTTTCTGCGGAAGATCGATTATCGGGCTGATAACCTTGCCCAAGCTTTCTGGCCGCTTGGTCGTCAGGAACGTGTGGTTATCGATCCTGAGCGTTCTTTCGGCAAACCAATCGATGCTGAGATGGGTGTGCCGACCAGCACACTTTACAGTGCGTTCCGGGCAGAGGGTCCAGATTCAATCTCGCGCGTCGCACGGTGGTACGAAGTCCCGGTAGCGGCAGTGGAAGGGGCAATAACTTTTGAACGTGCTCTCCGCGCGGCATGAAATTCTTACTGGACCACAATTCCGCGCCGCGCCACGCAGAAATGCTGCGCCTCTATGATATTCCGGCATATCATCTGCGGGATGCCTTCCCAGGAGTTATCAAGGATGTTGACTGGATTCCGCTCCTGGCGGGAACCGACTGGGTCATTGTTACTTGCGACCAGCACATTCAGACACGGAAAGCCGAAGCTCGCGCCCTACGAAGTAGTGGCGCGAGTGCTATTTTCATCAATCCATTCTTTGCGAACCTGTCTCTGATTAAGAAGGGCGAGTGGTTGTTACGTCATTGGCCAGGAATACTGGCGCGGGCGGAGTCCGAGATTCAACCTTTCTATTTCCAACTTCAGCATAATGGGGCAATAAAGTACATTAAGTTTTAACACGGTGTCGTCATAGTAAATTACTCATAGAAAAACCATAACACACCACCGATTATCGTTTACCGGTTGGCGTCAGCGCACAAAGAGCGAGGTTGTTGCAGCCGCGATACGCACCATGACAGACACAACACCAGACCGCTGACCCTTACCAAAGTTTGGTAATTGCGCCCGCGCTACGCCGCATCCGAGGCGGGCGCGATCATCAAGGCGAGTTGCGGGCGGGAGAGCGCGACGAGCGCCGCAGGCCCCAGTGTGAAGCGGGCGAGCGAACCCGAGGTGTCGCCCGGCAGATGGGCGGCGACGTGCAGGCTATCGCCGCGCCAGTCGAGTTCGATGTCGCTCCACCCGCGCTCCTGCAATTCTTGCCGGATCAAGGGTGCGACAAACGCCTGGGAAACAACCTGGCGACCACGATATATCGACACTGAAAACTCCTTCTCTGCCCGACAGTCGGGCAGCCATTACTACTGTACATACAGTATCGAGCCGAAAAGTACGAATGGCTATAGCCAAAGAGTCCTAAGTACGTACTGGACTTTTATACGCACATACGTTCGGATCGAGTCGGTAGTCGGTAGTCCGTAGTCCGTAGTCCGTAGTAACTAGGAGATGGCAATATGCCCTCTGCGCCAGCAACAAACCCTCTACGGACTACCGACTACCGACTACCGACTACCGACCCTCAACTACAGACGCACCGGCAGGGCGATCGGGCCATGCACGATGTCGCTGGGGAGGTAGGTGATCGGTCGATCGGGGGCGACGCGCAGGTCGGGGAAGCGGCGATAGAGGGCGCTGAGGCCGATTTGCGCCTCCAGCCGGGCCAGGGGCGCGCCGAGGCAGAAGTGGATCCCCACGCCGAACGCGATGTGCCGGTTCGGCGTCCGGCGCGGGTCGTAGGTCGCCGCGTCGGGGAAGACCGCTTCGTCGCGGTTCGCCGAGCCGAGCCACGCGCGCACGAAACTCCCGGCGGGGATCGTTCGTCCGCTCAAGGTCGTCTCCTGGGTCGTCGCGCGGAACATCGACTGCACCGGCGAGTGATACCGCAGCGATTCCTCAATCGCGCCCGGCCAGAGGCTCGGGTCGGCCACCAGCGCCGCCTGGGCCTCCGGTTCGGCGGAGAGGATCTGCACCGTGTTGCCGAGCAGATTGGTCGTCGTCTCGTTCCCGGCGACCAGCAGCAGGACGCAGAAGCCGAGCAGTTCCCCCTCGGTCAGCCGCTGCCCATCCTGCTCGGCGGTCAGCAGCGCCCCGATCAGGTCGCCGCCGGTCGTCCCGGCCTCCCGTCGCCGCGCGATCAGCCGCCCGAAGTAGGCCGCCATCTCGCGCGTGCCGGCCGGGTTGCCGGTGATCGTCGCGTCGGACCAGCGCTTGAAGTCGCCGCGATCGGCCGCGGGCACCCCGAGGAGTTCCGCGATCACCAGGACCGGCAGGGGGACCGCGTACGCCTGGACCAGATCGAGTTCCGCGTCGCTGAAGTCGTCAAGCAACCCTTCGGCCAACCCGGCGATCCGCGGCCCTAGCGCCTGCACCGCGCGCGGCGTGAAGGCGCGATCGACCAGGCTCCGCAACTGGCGGTGGCGCGGCGGGTCGGTGGCGATCAGGCTCTCGCCCAGGATACTCCCCGCGCCGCCGCCCATCGCCCGCGCCGACGAGAAGACGGCGTGCTCGGAAAGGACGGTGCGGACATCCGCGTACCCGAAAACGTCCCACACGCCGGGGTGCGGCCCGGGGGCCACCGGCGACTCCCGCCGCATTCGCTCGTACCATTCCAGGTGTTCAGGCATCGGATTTGCTCCTTCTCTCTACTCTATAGCTCGATACATGTTGTGGCTCACTGTCTCAGCCCTGACCAGCGACTAATCGACCCCCAGATAAATGCGGAGTGGCTGGCGGTTAAAACCGCGCCTTGTGGGCGCTCACGCGCCACAAAGCCCGCCTTCGCGGGCTAGGTTCGTTATCGGCGCGGTGCTGGAAAATCAGGCGCTACCTCGCAACAATCCTAGCCTCCGCAGGCCCTGAGCGCGGTTATGCCGCCTCGTGAGGATTCAACCGCCAGCCACGCCGCTTATGCAATCCGCGACCCATCAATTCCACCCCCCATCCCAACAAGGCTACGCACGCCCTCCTCTGCAACGCCTCAACCCCGCCGGACGGCGCGAAACGTCGCCCAGACCGGCAGATGATCCGACGCCCGCGCCACCGCCGCGTCCGCCACCCGGTCGCAGCGTTCGAGCCGCGCGGCCAGCAGCGGATCGGCGAAGAGGTAGTCGAGGCGTAGCCAGGGGGCATCAGCGGGGTAGGTGTAGCCCGCGGCGCGCGGGTGGCAGCGCCGGTAGCAATCGACGTACTCCGCCGCGAGGAGTTGCCCGATCGTCGGTCGCGGCGCACCGCTCAGCGCCTCGCCGCGCGGTACCACACCCGGCGGCGGCGTCCCGACCGGATCACCCGCCCGTAGCGCGTTAAAATCCCCGACCAGCAGATGCGGTCGCCTGCGCGCCGCCGCGAGTCGATCGAGGATGAGTGGGATCTCCTCGGCGGGGGCCATCGGGTCATGGCGCGAGGCCAGGTGCGCGGCGAAGAGGTGCAGCGGCGCGTCATCGCAACTGATTGCTATCTCGAGCAGCGTCTTCGCCAGCCCCGGATGCCGATGATTTGTCACCGATAGGATCGGCGTCCGACTCAGCCACGCCAGGTGATAGTCGCCGTTCGCCTCCCCGAACGCCAGCGCCATCCCCAGCCGTTCGGCCAACGCCGCCGCGTTGGCGCGACTCTTCGCCTCGATCAGCGCCACAGCGTCCGGTCGCTGCCGCGCGATGACGGCGGCGATCTCCCGTAGCCGCCCCGCGCCGCCCTCCGCGATGTTGTAGCCGAGCACCTTCAATGTATCCTCCGATCTAGCGGGGGAAGGGGACGATCACCGCAGAGACACGGAGACACGGAGGGCCGCAGAGAAAGAACGGGAGAGACGAGAATTTAACCACAGAGCGTACAGAGCGCACAGAGAAAGGGCGAGAGCAGGGACGAATGAACGGAGAAACGCGGCGGAAGAGAGAGCGTCGCGACGAGGTTTTTGTATTGTACATCTCGCGGCGTGGTAGGGGCGGGGCACCGACCCGCCCGGTCGCTGACAGCAGCAACCCTTCCATCTGCCCCCA
>DATCMP010000034.1:0-16388 GCA_036563365.1 Thermomicrobiales bacterium | reverse complement strand
GCAACCATGTCAGCTTACCAGGAGACACCGCACGATCCTCGCCCCCCCCAACGCGAGATGCCATAACATTCGCCCGCACTCACGAAACCGACTCAAGCTCACCGGCGCCCCGCCAGCACGCTGGCCGCTCGCAGCCAGCGGCGCCCCGCGAGGGGCGGGGCCCGTGCGCGCAATACAGGTGCGGCGACAGGCGTGGCAGCGATAGCGCCGCGTCTCGCCGACCCGCCCGCCCTGCTGCACTTCGACACGCGCACCGCGCGGACATCGCGGCATACTCGCCCTCCCTCGCCCGTTCCTACTCGCAGCGTCGAGAGGGTAGCACACCCAGACTTCGCAGTCTCGACTCCATGAGACGCATACTCTGGATTGGGGTTTCGACAAAGGGATGACGGCAACTAGTACCTCGGTACTAGTTTTACAGTTGCGGATATATTGTGAAGGTGCGATGCTGCGCCAGTAACAGAGGAGGCGCAGGGATGGAACTGGCGACTGAGGAAGGGATCAGCGAGGCGTGGGGCGGGGTGCTCGCGACGCTGCGCGAGCGGCTTGCGCCCCGGTTCAGCCGGGCGGAGCCACGGCGGCGGGTGCGGGCGTACCTCGCCGGGCTCGTGGGCACGGCCGCGCGCAAGAATGGCTGGCAGCTGGCCGAGGCGGCGGGCGAGGCGACGCCCTACGGGATGCAGCGGCTGCTGTCCGCCGCGCGGAGGGATGCCGAGGCGGTCCGCGACGACCTGCGCGCATTCGTCACCGAGCGGCTGGGCGACCCGGAAGGCGTGCTGATCGTGGACGAGACGGGCTTCCTCAAGCAGGGCGACAAGTCGGCGGGGGTGGCCCGGCAATACAGCGGGACGGCCGGGCGCATCGAGAACTGCCAGGTCGGGGTGTTCCTCGCCTACGCCGGACCCCACGGCTGCGCCTTCCTCGACCGGGCGCTCTACCTGCCGGACGAGTGGGCGGCGGATGCCGACCGCCGTGCCGCGGCCGGTGTCCCGGAAGGGGTGGCCTTCGCGACGAAGGGCGAGCTGGCGCAGGCGATGCTGGCGCGGGCGTTCGCGGCGGCTGTCCCGGCGAGTTGGGTGGTGGGCGATACGGTGTACGGCGGCGACGAGTTACGGCGTTGGCTGGAGGGTCAGGGCCGGCCATATGCCCTGGCGGTGGCGAGCGACCACGGCGTCTGGACGCGGGGCGAGCGGGCCGAGGCGCGGGCGCTGGCCGACGCCCTCCCCACCGCAGCCTGGGCGCGCGCCTCGGCGGGCGACGGGGCGCAGGGTCCGCGCTGGTACGACTGGGCCTGCCTCGCCCTCCCGTACGACGCGGCCGACGGCTGGGCGCACTGGCTGCTGGTGCGGCGGAGCATCGGCGCCCTGGGCGAGCGGGCGTACTATCGGGTTTACGCGCGGGCCGACACCGCGCCGGGCGCGATGGTCCGCGCCGTCGGGCGGCGCTGGGGCATCGAGGCCGCGTTCGCTGACGCGAAGGGGCTGGTTGGACTGGACCACTACGAGGTGCGGCGCTGGGCGGGCTGGTATCGCCACGTCACCCTCAGCCTGCTGGCACACGCCGCGCTCGTCGCGGCGCGGGCGGCGGCCACGGCGGCGGAAAAGGGGGCGCGGACGGCCTGATCGCGCTGACGGTGCCGGAGGTGCGCCGCCTGCTGCACGCGGGCTGCCCGCCCTGGTCGCGCTGGCGACGACGGCATCAGGCGGCGGCCCGCCGCTGTCACATCGCGCGCCGCGCCAGCGCCGCCCCGTCGCCGGAGACGCCGTGGCCGCCACCCGCCGCCGTGCCCGGCCTCCCCGCCCTCACGACGGCGGTGTGGCAGCAGCTGGCCCCGGCGCTGACCGCGCCGCCACCCCGGGGCAAGCGGCGCTGGGCACCCCGGTCGTTGCTCGACGGTATCCTCTGGGTGCAGCGCACCGGGGCCAGCTGGCGCGAGATCCCCGCGCGCTTCGCCCCCTGGCACACCGTCTACGACCGCTACGTGCGCTGGCTCCGCGACGGCACCTGGGCGCGCATCCTCGCCGCGCTCCTCCCACAGGAGGCTCCCGGTTGACCATGCATGTGCAACTGTAAAACTAGTTGCCGTTGGCCCAATCTCGCTTGCCCAACATAGAAATAGTCTGCGCGGCCGATGTGCGCCGCAGGGCGGCCACCTATTGTAAAGATGTGGGGGGGTTCAGCGTCGGGGTCGGCGGGCACGTCGCCGCCGCACTGCGGCAAACGGAGGGCCAAGAAAATGGACAAGCCGACGATTCTCGCGGTTGACGACGACGCAGACGTACTGCGCGCCATCGCGCGCGACCTGCAGCAGCGATACGGCGAGGACTACCGCGTCCTGCGCGCCGACTCGTCCGCGGCCGCGCTTGAAGCGCTGCGCGAGCTACGACTGCGCGACGCATCGGTCGCGCTAATCGTCGCCGATCAGCGGATGCCGGGCCTGTCCGGCGTCGAGTTCCTAGAAGAGGCACTCGCCCCCGCGCTCTTCCCCGACGCCAAGCGTGTCCTGCTGACCGCCTACTCCGACACCGCCGCCGCGATCCGCGCGATCAATGTCACGCGGATCGACTACTACCTGGTCAAGCCGTGGGACCCGCCGGCGGAGCGGCTCTATCCGATCCTCGACGACCTGCTCGACGACTGGCGGGCGAACCATCCTCCGCCGTTCCAGGGGATCCGCGTCGTCGGCAGTCGTTGGTCGTCGGCCACCCATCAGCTGAAGGAGCTGCTCGCGCGCAATCAGATCCCCTACCAGGCGTTCGATCCCGAGTGTAGCGAGGAGGCGCGGCGGTTGCTGCCGCCGATCGATAGTGGGCCAACACAGTTGCCGCTCGTCATCTTCCCCGATGGGACGCGCCTCGCCGCGCCGGGGAGCGCGCTACTCGCCGAGAAACTCGGGCTGCACACGCGCGCCGAGCGACCGTTCTACGATCTCGTCATCGTCGGCGGTGGCCCCGCCGGGCTCGCGGCGGCGGTCTACGGGGCGTCCGAGGGGCTGGGCACGCTGCTGATCGAGCGCGAGGCCCCCGGCGGGCAGGCCGGGACCAGCTCGCGGATCGAGAATTACCTGGGCTTCCCGCACGGGCTGAGCGGGGACGATCTCGCCCGTCGCGCCGTCCTGCAGGCGGGCCGCTTCGGCGTCGAGGTACTGCGGCAGGAGGTCGTCGGTGTCCGGCGCGCCGATCCTTACCGGATCGTGACCCTCGCCGACGGCACGGAGATTAGCTGCCACGCGCTGATCATCGCCACCGGCGTCTCCTACCGGACCCTCGACGATATCCCCGGCATGGCGCGACTGCAGGGTTGCGGCGTCTACTATGGCGCGGCCCTCTCGGAAGCGGCGAATTACCGCGAGCAAGAGGTCTACCTTGTCGGCGGCGCGAACTCGGCGGGCCAGGCTGCAATGTACTTCGCGAATCATGCTCGCCGCGTCACCCTGCTGGCTCGCAGCCCGCTGGCGAAGGGTATGTCGCGCTATCTCATCGATCAACTGGCGGCGACCCCGGCGGTCCGTGTGTGGGAGGGGGTCGGCGTGCGCGAGGTCCACGGCCAGGACAACCTGGAGGCGCTCAGCCTGAGTCGGCCGGGCGGCGAGCCCTATGAGCCGGGGCGGGTCGCGGCGTCGGGCCTCTTCGTCTTCATCGGCGCGGCGCCGCATACCGACTGGGCCGGGGGACTGGTCGAGCGCGACGGGCACGGTTTCATCCCGACCGGCCCCGCGCTGACCCGGGACGGGAAGCACCCGCGCGGCTGGACCGCCGACCGTGATCCGTTCCTGCTCGAGAGCAGCATCCCCGGCATCTTCGTCGCCGGCGACGTCCGCCAGGGCTCGGTCAAACGTGTCGCCTCCGGCGTCGGCGAGGGGGCGATCGCGGTGTCGCTCGTCCATCAGTACCTGAGCGCGCTGTGAGCCATCGTGCGGAATACGCACAGCGGTCGCCGTCTGAGAGTGACGCAACCGGGTGCGGCGCTAGCCGCGGAGACGGGAGGGATCGATGCCACTAACCCACGCCCTGCGCGCGCAATTGCGCGCGGTGCCGCTCTTCGCCGACCTCACCGATGACCGGATGGACTGCCTCGAACCGGGCGAGGCGTACTGGCTGGAGCCGGGGGTGGTAAACACGGCTGAAGGGGCGACCGCGACCCATTTCTTCGTGGTGCTCGAGGGGGAGATCCTGATCACCAAGCGGATCGACGCGGGGCAGGCGGGGCGGGTCGATATCTTCGGCCCCGGCGTGTTCTATGGCGAGCTGCCGCTGCTCCTGGGGACGGGGTATCCGGCGAGCGGGACCGCGCTGCGCCGTTGTCACCTCTTCCGCCTCGACCGCGACGCCTTCATGCGGTTGCTGACGCTTTGCCCCGAGGTACTGGGCGGCATCCTGCAGACGCTGGCGTCGCGCGTGCACGTACTCGAGCAGTTCGCGCAGGGGCGTGAGAAGCTGGCCGCGCTCGGCACGCTGGCCGCCGGCTTGGCGCACGAGCTGAATAACCCGGCGGCGGCGGCGCAGCGAGCGGCGGACCAGCTGCGGGACGCCGTCCATCGGTCACAGGCGGGCGGGTTGGCGCTCGGGGCATCGCTCAACCCTGAGGAGTTCGCCTTCCTCGCCGCCTTCCAGGGAAGACTGCAGGAGGCGTCGCCGACGCGCAGCGCCGCTGCACGGCGGGTCGGCACGGTGGACCGAGGCGACCGCGAGGCGGCGGCGGTCGCCTGGCTTGGGGCGCATGGCGTCGTGGACCCCTGGGGGACCGCGTCGGCCCTGCTCGATGTCGGGCTGGACGTGGCGACGCTCGAGACGCTCGTCGCCCATCTCGCGGCGGGCAGTGTGCCCGCCGCGGTGGCCTGGCTGACCGCGGCGCTGACGGCAACCGAGCTGATCGGCACAATCGCGCACAGCAGCGGGCGTATCGCCGCACTCGTGGGCGCGATCAAGGAGTACGCCTATCTGGATCGGGGCCCGACCCAGGAGATCGATCTGCACGAGGGGATCGAGAACACGCTGCTCATCCTCGGACACCGGCTGAAGGAGGTTACGCTGGTACGCGAATACGATCGCGCGTTGCCGCGTATCGCTGCGCATGGCAGCGCGTTGAACCAGGTCTGGGCCAACCTCCTCGACAACGCCATCGACGCGACCGCCGGCCGCGGCCGCATCCGTATCCGCACAGCGCGCGAGGGCGATCGGGTGCTGGTCGAGATCGCCGACGACGGGATAGGTATCCCACCGGCGATCCGGGGGCGTATCTTCGAGCCGTTCTTCACGACCAAAGGGGTCGGCGCGGGGACCGGCCTTGGGCTCGACATCAGCTATCGTATCGTCGTCCGCGAACACGGCGGCGATCTCCAGGTCGACTCGTCGCCGGGCGAGACGCGCTTCCGCGTGTGGCTGCCGCTGGGTACGGCGACGATTGTCGGGTGGGGAAGCACATGAGCGATGGGGACGGGGGACGGTCCCTGCCACGGGGATAGCCAATGCGAGTGGCTCGGAGCGTGGTGCCGCGGGCAAATGGGCCACGTCGCAGGGGTGTATCGTGGCAGCTCCCGGACGTTCCCGCCCGGCGAATACGAACCACGACGCTAATCTGTGGCTCGCGTGCCCCCTCGTCGAACGTTCTGCAGGGTGGCCGACACGCGGGAGGAGAGGGAGCCGCCGGTTGAGGTTGAAACACGATCGAGACCGGCCGCAGGGCTCTCGTCCAGGGCACGCAGGATTTCGCGCCGCCGCGATCGATCTTCCGCTGGGCACGGTACTCGTCCGGTCGATCGTGGCGACACCTGGCTACCGGGATCATGGGCGCGATGGCAGTTGCCCGCGCGCAGGGAGAGGGGACGAAGCATGACAGATCGCGCACCATTCCACAAAGGGGAGATTGCCGTGCAGGACCGGGAGGGTGTCCGGGGACAGGCGCGCCGCGTGGGCGGGATCATCGAGGCGGCGCTCGCGCCGTCAGCGCGGGCCTTTCTATCACGCCAGCCGTTCGTGATCGCCGGTGGCGCGGACGCGGTCGGCCGCCCGTGGGCCTCGTTGCTCACCGGCGCGCCCGGCTTCCTGGCGGCGCCGGGCGCGCGGACGGTGCGGGTCGGCGCCACGCCGGTGCCCGGCGACCCGCTGGACGACGGCCTGCGCCCGGGCGCCGCGCTCGGCCTGCTGGCCATCGACCTGGAGGCGCGTCGGCGGGTGCGGGTCAACGGCACGGTGGTGGCGCTGGAGGGCGCGGGGTTCACGCTGCGCACGGCGGAGGTCTTCGCGAACTGCCCGCAGTATATCCAGCGCCGCGCCTGGCGGCGGGATGCCGCGACGGGTGACGCCCAGCGCGGGGTGACGCGCGGCGCGGCCCTTACCCCGGAGCAAGCGGTTCTTGTCGCCGGGTCCGACACCTTCTTCATCGCCACCGCCCATGCGGAACGCGGCGCGGACGTCTCACATCGCGGGGGCGACGCGGGCTTCGTCCGCGTCGCCGACGCGCACACACTCTCCTGGCCCGACTATCGCGGCAACAACATGTTCCAGACCCTCGGCAATCTCGCCGTCGACCCGCGCGCGGGCCTCCTGTTCCTTGATTTCGCGCGGGGTGACACGCTCCAGCTCACAGGGCGAGCGACGGTGGACTGGGATCCGACGCGCGCGGCCGCCTTCCCGGGGGCCGCGCGCGTGATCGACTTCGCCCTGGAGGCGGTGGTCGCGATCGCCGACGCCAGCCCCCTCCGCTGGCGGTTCGGCAACTATTCTCCATCCAATCCGAGCTGCGAGCGGGCACAGGCGACCGCGTGACGTCTGCACGTCGGTTGCCTGGCCTCGATCATCGGCGCAGAGGCGACGCGCGATTAAATCGCCATGCTTGCCACATGGCTCGCGCCGTGGCCAGGGCCGCGCTCTCACCGCCGCTCACGGGAGGGCCCAATAGTACGTGATCCACCACAACACTCGATGCTACCGTAGACCGCTAGGGGGGCTCAAGCGAGGGCGTGGTTGAGGGCCTAGTTGACGGCGAAGCAAGTAGCAGTCGTGTGGTTAGCCACCCCGAGCCCACAGTGGATATTCGTGATGTGAGGATAATTCACGGACGGAGGGAGAGCAGCCTGCCGTTGCACAACCCCTACGGCACCAACTGCAGCACCTCCGCCTCGCGCGGCGAGAGTCCCGCGGGGGAAGGTGGAAGACTGCGGTGAGCCGCGACGAGTGTCGCGATACCGCAGTGCCGCCCTGTGCCGGTCGTAGGGCAGGCCGGGCCTCCAGGTGTTAGTTGGTAGTGGACGCGCCGTTGATGCACGGCCGGCACAACGAAGGAACCGAGAAGCAAGACGAAGGTGAAGATGTTGTCCACGCTCAACGAGTAATCGAGCAGATAGCCGACGAAGAATCCGAGAGTCGACCTCGCACACCGCCGGAGGGGCAGCCTACCTCAGAACGTGGCCACCTGTGCGATCCGGGCGGCGGTACAAGATCCGACTCAGCAATGCCGGATCGAGCACGATCCAGGCCGGCACGACCAGCGGGGATACTCCCCGGACGACGGCGGGGAGTATCCTCGGACTCCCGTTGAAGGAGGGCAAGGGGTGACAAAGATACCCGGGCCCCCCGGTGTCTCCCGCAGGTGCGTAGTGCAGCACCACCGATCTGCACGCGATCGTCACGTCGGGCACGCAGCTCCGGATCGGGCGCGCAGCATGATGGCCCGCGATGGCAGTCGGCATCCGGCCGATCGTCCCGCACGTATCAAATCGGCTGCGACATCGCGTCAAGTGACTGCGGCGGACGCCCGCCGTCGCCCGTGGTCGGCAACAGGTGCAGCGCCGCTCGCAGCTGCACGAAGCGCAGCAGATCGGTGCGTGTCAGGAGTCCGACGATACGACCGTCGGCGACGACCGGGAGCTGGTTGAAATCCCTATCCTGGATCCGTTCGAGCGCGGTGAGCACCCGATCGCCGGGCATCGCGCAGACCAGCAGCGCTAACGGGACCATCACCGCCTCAACGCGCGTCTCTGCCCAGCGATCCTGTGGGACGCGCGCGACATCGCCCAGCGTAACCAGCCCGATGAAGCGCCCGCCCTGCTCGACCGCCCCGACGCGCACGTTGTGCGCCAGGAGAACCTCCTCGACCACCTGCGCGAGCGTCGCCCCGGCCCGCACCGACGCGAAGTCACGCGTCATCACCTGCCCGATGGTGACTCCCGCCAGTTCCTGATGGAGGGTAAGCTGCTGCACGCTGCCCTGCGCGCCCATCAAGACAAACCAGCCGATGAACGCGAGGATAACCCCGTTCGCAAGGTAACCGTTAAAGAGGAGGATCACACCGCCGACGATGAACCCGTAGGCGATCGCCGAGCCGACGCCCGCCGCGATCCGGGTGCTGCGCCCGTAGGAGCCGGTCGCCCTCCAGATGAGCGCACGCAGCACCCGCCCGCCGTCCAGGGGATAGCCCGGGATGAGGTTGAAGAGGGCGAGGGCGAAATTCGCCATGCCGAGATAGGCGGCGATGCCACCGAGCGGCACGCTGAACGGCTCGACGAGCGCGTAGAGGCCGAAGAAGAGCGCGCCGAGCAGGAGCGAGGTGGCCGGTCCTGCGATGGCGACAGCGAACTCCTGGGCCGGGCGGTCCGGCTCGCGCTCGATTTCCGACAGGCCGCCGATCGGCAGGAGCATAATCCGTCGCGTGCGGATACCGAGGCGTGCGGCGGTCAGCGCGTGACCAAGCTCGTGGGCGATGACGGCGGCAAAGAAGAGGGTCACCGTCACCAGGCCCGCCGTATAGTAGCCCTAGCTCGTCCAGCCGGGGTAGCGCTCGGGGTAGTACGAGGCCGCGAACGACCAGAGGAAGAGCGCGAACACGATGACCCACGAGGCATCGATCGCGATCGGGATGCCGCGGATAGTGGCGATGCGGAAGGAGTGGTTCATCTGGTGGTCGTCCTTTCATCGTGAGAGTAGGACGGCGTCTTCCTTAAACACGGCATATCTTGGCGTCATCTGGCGTTACTTGGCATACGTCATGCGCCGTGCTGCGCGGCACGAGCGGGGACGAGATTATGTCCAGCGCCGATCGTTGCATCAGCCGGGACGATGAGGATCGGGCAGGGTGCCTGATCGAGCACCGACTCCGCCGTGCTCCCGAGTGCCCAGCGGCGCAACCCGGTGCGCCCGTGACTCGTCATGACGGCGAGCCCCGACGGCCGCCGCGCGAGGTGTTCCGCGATCGGCCCGGCCGCCACGTTCGTCACGCCGCGCACCCAAGCCGTCTCCACTGCCAGAGCGGGCGTGCGCAACGGTGCGGCGATCGCTTCGAGATACGCCTCAACCGCCCGCTCCTCCTCGTGCTCCTGCTCCTCGCTCGCGATGTAGGGAGCGTAATACCCGTCATCCCAACCAATCGAGATCGGGTACGCCGGCCCTGGGATCGCGCGCAGCAATCCCAGCGGCACTGCCAGCGCGGCAGCGAGGCTCGCCGCGAGTGGGAGGGCCCCCTCGGCCAGCACCGAGCCGTCGAGCGTGGCGGTGATGGCCGCGATCTGGGCTGCGCCCCGCGTGAGCTTGGCGTCGCCCGGCGGCACCACGAGCGTCGGGATGACGGCGTGGCGCAGCACCCGCTGTGCCACGCTCCCCGTGCGTAGCCGCGCCAGGCCCGTCCGACCGTGGGTCCCCATGGCGATGAGCGCGCACCCCTCCTGCTCGCTGTCGGCGAGGATCTCGCTCGCGGGGTCGCCGTGCCGGATTACCGTCGTCACCACCAGGCCGCTCGCTCTCAAGTCGGCTGCGACGGACTCCAAGTAGGCGCTGCTCAACGTCACGTGTCGCTCGTCGTCGTCCGGCGTGATCGCCCGCGGCAGGCCATCGGGCAGCTGGCGCGGTTCCACGACCGCGAGGAGGCTCAGGCTCCAACCAGCGGCGTGTGCCAGGGCGAGGGCATAAGGGAGGGCGGCGGCGGCGCGACGCGAGCCGTCGAGCGGGACGAGTATGCGTCGCCCGCCCTGTGCGTCGGATCCTTCGAAGGAGTTCTCGGGCCCTCGGTACGGGCGCTCACTCTGCCTGGAATCGAACCCTTGGGGTTGTGCCGCGGGGCGCGACGGTCGTTCGGCGTGTTCATCCTCTTCGGTGCTGTTTATCGGAACAGTAGATGTGTTCATCGCCTTCTCCTAACGTAGCTTTATACGTCTCGCTGTCAGCGACGTCGTGGAACGTCCACAGCACCTATCAACCAGGAGTTGGGCGGCGGCGCTCCGTGCATCCGATTTCCTTAGGGATGGCGCAGGAGGGATGGCGCAGGCGTGGGGCGAGGTCACCGTGGTGACTAGCCTTGCCACCATTGGTCATGCCCAGCAGTCGTAGACGGCCATAACCGTGCCTACCGCGCCACGCTGCGCGCGCCGTCGTCACCGCGTTCGGCATCGTCCTTCAGCGACAGGTCGGTGGTGTAGCACCCCGCCGCAGACGGCGACGACGTAATCTCCGTCGTACTCAACCGCGTCAAGCAGCGTGTCGACCGGAACGACATCCCCGCAGGCGTCGAACTTCGGCCAGCTGGTCAGGCAGTGGAAATCGACGGTGGTCGGGATGCGCTAAAGGATATGGAAATCCACCTAAGGAGACACCCTCGTGGACCCCACCCCGCCAATAAGGGTGAAATCCTAGCGTTCGAATGAGCGGTGGATCTCGTCGCGGTGGTGTGTCCCGCGCGGCAACGGGTATGCGAACGGTGTAGCCGATACCATCGTCGCCCTCCTCGTCGTGCAAGCATGGGGTCATAGATGGGTCGCCGCCGGGGACGTCATTCCCCATCACACCACTCAACGGCGTGCGGAAGTAGTGCGTTTACTCAGTGCCGGAGGAATCCCGAAGAGGATGCGCCCTGCGTGCATTTCCCCGGTGGCGACCAGTATCGGGTAGTGGTCGGTCAACGCTCGTCGGGGATACTCATTCGACGAGCTTGACGAAGTCGATCGGGCCCTGCGGGGCGTGGCGAGTCACTCAGCGCGCTGCGGCCGCTGCGCTGTGCTCGCGCGCCGTGGCGATGTTGTCACTCCCGATGAACGCCAGCAGATCGGCGTTGAGCCGGTCCCTGTGCGTCACAGCCAGGCCGTGGGGGCCGCCTTCATACACCGTCAGGGTTGCGCCCTTAACGAGTCGCACCGTGTGAGGTGCCGAGGCAACGAACGGCACGATCTGATCGTCGTCGCCATGGATGATCAGCGTCGGCACGTCGAACCGCTTCAGGTCCTCGGTGAAGTCGGTCTCGGAGAAGGCTTTGATGCATTCGAACGCGTTCTTCAGGCCGGCCTGCATCCCCTGCCACCAGAAGGAGTCGACGACGCCCTGTGCGACCATCGCGCCCGGCCGGTTGATGCCGAAGAATGGCACGGCGAGATCGCGGAAGTACTGTGCCCGACCGTCGGCAGTCATCGAGCGGATCGCGTCGAACGCCTCGATCGGCAGGCCGTCCGGGTTCGCCGCCGTCTTGAGCATCAGCGGCGGCACCGCGCTCACCAGCACCGCCTTTGCGACGCGCGCTGTGCCGTGGCGCCCAATGTAGCGAGTGACCTCGCCGCCACCGGTCGAGTGACCGATCAAGATGGCATCGCGCAGATCGAGGTGATCGAGCAATGTTGCGAGGTCGTCGGCGTAGGTGTCCATTTCGTTGCCGGACGACGGCTGGCTTGAGCGGCCGTGCCCCCGGCGGTCATGGGCGATGCAACGGTAGCCGTTGGCCGCCAGGAAGAGCATCTGCGCGTCCCAGGCATCGCCGGTGAGTGGCCAGCCATGGCTGAACACCACCGGCTGTCCCGTACCCCAATCCCGGTAATAGATTTGAGTCCCATCCTGCGTTGTGATCGTGCTCATCATTCGCTCCTTCTTTACATTCACTCGTATTGTCCGTGGTGTCGTCTGCATGGTTCCCGTCGGCACCCATATCAGCGCTAACACGTACGCTGACAGCTCAACGCGCTCGGCGGTCAGTCGGGGCGCTGTTTCTGTCGCCCTCAACCTGTCTACTTCCATGAGGCGGGCTACGGGCTGGCGGCGACCTGGCCCGCGCGGGCGACAAACGACGGGCCGAAAGCAACGGAGGGCTCGTCAAGGGTTTGCGTCGCTCGCCCGCATCATCACAGGCGCAACCCATCGCGCCTTCAATGCGTGCGGTCGCTGATTGCCTCGCCAGGGCGGCGTCAAGGGCGGCGTGTCGTCGTCGGTTACCCAAGCGTCCCACTTGACCCTACCCTCTCGCAGACGAGTCCAGCGCGCGGCGCCCCATGCCCGTTATGTGGGGATGGGCGCTTGTTTATGTATCGTTGTCCTGCCACGGCGTGTGGGAATGCTGACTACCCCACTCGACGATGACGGCGGTCCCATAGGCAGCGAAGTTTGATCATCTCGTGGCCGGCCTTGGCGGTATCGAGGCATGCCCCCATGATCGCGTGCGCGCAGAGGACCCTAGCGGATGACGCCAACCGTGTGGCGGCTTCTCCGCGTGCCGCACCGAGCCCTTCACCCCATCCACCCAGCGCGTCGTCCCCGGCGAGGGCGTAGAATTTCGCTGTGATGCTGCCGCCGAGGCCACGACTCCGCGTTGCGAGTCCGAGCGTCGGGACGGTACCCTGACTAGCGGTCCCCTCCGTCGTCGCGACAAGCATCAACTTCCTCCAGTCCTCGTCGCTCCGATCTTCGAGCATAACCACACTGTAGCGAGATGAGGGTAGGCACACATCGGCCGCACGGATTAATCGGGGAAGGGCATTGCAAGGCAATCGATAGCCCGCCGCTAATACCGTGGTACAAGTCGGGCGTGTCCGGAACACACCTCGCCCCATGACATCGGACACATGTTTGCACCTTGCTTGGCAAGAAGTGCGGCCGCGTCAGCCAGCAGGAATGCCGATTCCTCGGGGGGCGAGAAGGCTACCGGGCAGCCGCCGCGGGGGTAAGTGACGTGTTCACTCCGGCATCTCGCGTATGTCGCCGGCGAGGATCGGAGAGGGCTGAAAGCCTTTGACGGTGAGGTAGACGCCCAGCGCAAACTCGAATATCGCGACCGGCAGTGCGAGGAGGCCGGCCACCGAGGACGTCTGGCCCCAGACGTTGAACAACACCCCGAGGTCGCTGACGGCGAGCAAGGGCCCTCCGATGAGTCCGATCAGGGGGAGCACCCGCGGCACCAGGCGCGACCGGTAGAGCAGGAAGCCCAGCAACAGGTCGTTCACGATCGGCAGCAGGCTCTGTGAGAGGAGGAAGATCCGGCCGTACAGGATGGCCAGCATCTGGCCGGCGACCAACGCACCGGTCCCCGCCCCGGCCTGCCGCAAGCTCACGATTGCCAGGAGGCAGGCGACGCCGGCGAGGATCCCGGCGGCCTCCAGGACGCGCGAGCCGACGAGGCCCAGCGCGGCCGTTTCGTTCTGCCCCTTGAGCACCGGGTACAGCGCGACGGCGGTGCCGATGCCGGCGAGGGCCACGATGATCTCCAGGATGCCGCCGACGAAGACGGCAGTGTCGGGGCCAGGGCCGAGGATGTACTCCCGATTGTTCCGCACCTGATCGTAGAGCAAGAAGGGGCTCGGGATCGAGACGAAGGTGAGCAGGTAGAGCATGCCCGCGACAAGCGCGGTCTTGCGTCGTGGACCCATTTGGACCTCCTGCTGTTGCCGGCAGTGCCACGCCCCCTTTCATGCGGCGGCCTCGTACGGCCTTGCCAGCCCCGGTGCAAATCTGTGTCCGATATCATGCAGCGAGGTTTGTGTCCGGAACTGGGTGGGTGATGAAGGTAGCCAAGCGCGCATAGGGGCGAAACGAGCCGCGCCGAGCGTGAGTGCCATGTGAGTAGGCAGCGCCCCATGTTGCTACCATCGGAATTGGATCGCTTTCGTGTCTGATGAACCGGCCAAATCAGCGGGTTGCCGTCCGGATTAGCCCCCTCCTCGCGCAGCGAGGCCATTCGGACCTTGCTGACGATCAACGCGCCCAGCACGTCCCCAGAAGAGGACACGCCGCCAGCGTTCGGCAGGCACCGCGAAGTGACCAAAGAGCAGCATGAGGGCAAGGATGTTGTCCACGTATTCGAGCATGTAGCCAAGGAAGCACTCGAGCGCCGCTCCGGAGCGCCCAGGCCGTCTCCGCTCCCCACGATTGAGCAGCGCCATGTCGAGCGTTAGCGGCAATAATGGACTCGGGATAAGGGCGAGATGGTGGGCAAGGAGGAGGCACATGAGCGCGCGTGATCGAGGCCGAGCGGAGAACCGTGTCGCCCACCGTCCCTCACGGAGCTACCCACCGGTGGGTCCGAAACGCTCAGTCTTGACGCGCGCTGAGTCGTGGCCCAGGCCGACCAGTGCCGAGGCAACGTGCTCCACCAGGGGCGTCGGGCCGCAGACGAACATGCGCGGTTGTTTGTCGGGTGGCCAGGCAACCTGCTCCAGGAGCGCCACGTCGATCCGACCGTGATGGCCGGTCCAGCCGGGTGGTCGCTCCCGGGTGAGCGTCTGGATGACCATGAGCGCCGCGTCATCGGCGGCGAGCGCGGCGAGTTCGTCGCGGTAGAGTATGTCGTCGTAGGCACGCGAGGAGTAGAGCAGGCGTGTCGGCACCGCGCTCCCCGTCGCCGCGCGATGCCTGAGCATCGCCATCAGCGGTACGATGCCCGAGCCGCCCGCGACCAGCAGCAGCGGGCCGCCATCTGCCACCGTCCAGGTGAAGTGGCCACCGATCGGGCCGCGCAGCTCCAGTCGGTCGCCCGGGAGCAGGCCGTCCGTGAGGTAGGGCGAGACCTCGCCGTCCACCAGTCGCTCGACCGTGATGGCGAGGTGCGGGTCCTCGGTCGGCGAGGCGAGCGAGTAGCTGCGCTCGGCGCGGTAGCCGTCCTCGGCGGTCAGGCGCACGTCGAGGTGCTGGCCGGGGAGATGCCCCGGCCAGCCAGACACATCCAGGGTCAGGGTCCTGGCACGCGGTGTCTCGTCGCGCGCCGCGACAACGGTGGCGAGTTGCCAGGCAAGCCGTCGTGGTGGGATGGCGATAATCATCTCAGTCCCCCTCAGTCCCCCTGGTAACGCTGCTCTCGCCACGGGTCGCCGTAGTTGTGGTAGCCGAGCGACTCCCAGAAGCCCGGCTCGTCGTTGTCGAGCAGGTGCAGGCCGCGCACCCACTTGGCGCTCTTCCAGAAATACAGATGCGGCACGAGCAGGCGGGCGGGACCGCCGTGCTCGGGGGCCAGCGGCTCGCCGTCGTACGTGTCGACGATCCAGGCCTTCCCGCCGAGCACATCCTCGATCGGCAGGTTCGTGGTGTAGCCGCCGTCGCAGAAGGCCACGACGTACTCGGCGTCGTACGAGACCGTGGCGAGCAGGGTGTCGAGCGAGACCCCCTCCCATTTGGTATCGAACTTCGACCACTTGGTTACGCAGTGGATATCGGTAATGATCGGCTCGCGCGGCAGGGCGCGGAACTGGGACCAGCTCCAGCGCCTTGCCGGTTCAACCTCGCCGACGAGCGCGAAATCCCAGCGATCGAGAGGTGTCCGGGGCGTCGGCCCCGCGGAGAGGATCGGGAAGTCGCGCTCGCGGTACTGGCCCGGTGGGAGCCGTCCGGCGGTCGCGGCATCGCGGCGACGTCCCTGAAACCCACGGGAGACAAAGTGCTCGTCCATGCCCTGCTGCCCTCCTAGCGGCCCCGGTGCTCCAGCGCACCCGGCCCACGCATTCGGCGCGCGGCCCAACACGCCGCCATCGCCCCGTCCGGCTCCAGTCCCGCTCGATCGGTGGCGATCACCAGTTCTGTGCCTACGATAGCCTGCGAGCGTGGCGCACACATCGGCCCAAATGACTAATCTGGGCAGTGTGGGAGTGGCCGGCTTACTCGTACCACGGTACTAGGCGCGGTCGTTGGGGTGTCAGGCGAGGCCGTGGTCGAGGGCGAAGCGGATGGCGGCGGCGCGGTTGGTCACGCCGAGCTTGCCGTAGATGGCGGCGGTGTGCGCCTTGACGGTGCGCGGGCTGATCCCGAGCCGGGCGGCGATCGCGGGGTCAGCCCGGCGACCGGCGGCGCAGGGGCGGGCGGCGCGGGGGCGGCGGCGCTGGCGCTGGCGGCGGCCGCGGCGGCCAGGGCGGCGGCGCGGGCGAGGGCCGGGGCGGCCCCCAGCGGCAGCAGGAGCGCGCGGGCCTCGGCCAGGGCGGCCGCCGCCCCGCCCCCCCCCCGCCGTCGGCAGCGCGGCGCGCGCGAGCAGGGTGAGCGCGCGCTCGTAGGGGGCGCGGCAGGCGTCGGCGAGGGCCAGCGCGGCGTCCAGGTGGGCGCCGGCGGCCGCGAGGTCCCCCGCCGCCGCGGCGAGCTCGCCGCCGAGGCGGTGGGCGGCGAGGAGGGCGAGCGGCTGGCGTGGGCTGGTCGCGTGGCGCAGCGCCGCCGCCGCGTGCCGGCCGG
>DATCMP010000023.1:0-15305 GCA_036563365.1 Thermomicrobiales bacterium | reverse complement strand
ATCGAGGGATCGGCCTCGATGACGACATGCAGATGCTCCTGGTCACATTTCGCCGGAGTCGCCATGATGATCTTCCGATAGAAATCCGCCGTCGCCAGCGGCCCCATCCCGCCGAGAATGCCGACAATTCGCCCCATAGCCGCTCCTGCTGGCAATAGACCGCCCGAGTCGAGACGATTATAGCCGCTCACCCGGCAAGAAGGGCGGCTGGTAGCTCCTTTCGTTCGCTATTCTGCTCTCGTCAGCGGTCAGTCACCACGAACAGCCTCTTGTGCTGCCTCTCGCGCCCTCGCCACCGCACCGGCCGAGAAGACCGGCCAGACGAACGGCAGGAGCACCAGACCCGCGATCGCGCCGAGCCAGAACGGCGCGGTGAGCCCGAATCGCGCGGCCAGCAATCCGCCGATGAGCGCGCCGGGAGCCGCGCCGCCGTATTCGAGAAACCGATAGGCACCCTCCACCCGCCCCCTGAGTTGTGCTGGGGTCAACTCTTGACGCAGCGAGACCAGGACCGCGCCCCAGACAAGTGCGTGGCAACCAAAGATGGCGAGTGCTATCCCGGCCACCGCCGCATTACTCGCCAGGGCAAGCGCGGCGGGAGTCCCGATCTCGATCAGGAACGCGAGTCGTAAGATCCGACTCGCGCCGAGCCGCTCGACAATGCGCCCGGCAATACAGCTACCCGCTACAGCCCCGAGCGCATGTCCGGTGAGTAGCAAGCCGAATCCTACCGGCCCAAGACCAAGTCGCTCCCGGGCGACGAGCACCAGGATCGAATTCCAGGCAACGAACGTCACATTCAGTAGCGAGAGCGTGATGGCGACGGTACGTAACAGTTGATGGTGCCATAGCCAACGAAGCCCTTGCACGATCTCTGACCAGAACGTAGAAGGCGCTCTATCCGCGTGTGGTTGTGAGCGAAACACACCACGTAATCCGAGGATGAGCGCCGCTGCCAGCGCGAGGCCAGCGGCCCCGAATACGAAAGGAAGCGCGGCGGCGGTTGCAAAGAGGAGGCCGCCCAAAGGTTTACCGACGAAGTAGTTCGTGATCGTTGTCGTGCCGGCAAGCCGGGCATTCGCTCGTGGCAGCCCTCCTTTCGACACGAGCGACGGGAGTATCGTTATTGCGGCGGTATCGAACAGCGTTTCTCCCGTACTGAGCAGAAAGAACACCGCATACAGGAGCGGTAGCGACACCTGATCAAGGGCTATCGCGAGGCCGAGCAATCCGAACAGGCTGGCCCGACTGATACCGGCTACCGCCATGACAACCCGGCGATCGAGCCGATCGGCGAGCGCGCCGCTCACGAGGGCAAACAGCAGCCAGGGTACTTGCTGGACGAAGGACAACCCGGCAATCAGCCTGGGATCGTCGGTCAGGGTGGCGGCCAGCAGCGGTGCGGCGACCAGGGCTACGCCGTCGCCCAGATTCGAGGCGGCGCTCGACGCCCAGAGCTTGCGAAATTCTCCCCCCAGGGTGGTCGATGCGGGAATCGGTGTTGGTGGTGCAGACATGGAAACCCCATTATTGCTGCTTGTTGCGCGCCGCGAAGCGCGGCGGCAAGACGCAAAAAACCACGCGCCGCATGGCGCGTGGTCGGGGGGTCGATCTCGCGGCGGCACCATCGAGCGCAGCCGGGCCAGAACGAGGCGCACGAAAACAGATCAGCCCGCGTGCGGGCGATCATCGCCGCTTCGTTCGAGATCGTCCCCGGCTACACCAACAAGCCTCATGCCTCCATCGTTCGTGGCGGAGTGTAGCACAAGACGCTCGTCCCCAATATCATCAGGCACTGCGTCGTGGCGAATCTCGCCCGGGCAGGCGGGCGTTGTGGCCCGCGACGCGCGGCTGTATCCTGCGCGGGTAGCAGGGCTTGTCCAGTGCCGGGCCACAGGGCCCAGCCGCCCGCTATCCCCGCGCATGCGCCCTGTCACCAGGCTAGCGCGCCATACTACTGCAGAAATCCGGCGAGAGGTCGCACCGTCCAACATCGTTAACGATCCGGGACACAGCGGTTCACTGTGCCATCTCGTCAAGAGGATGGTAAAATCGTCGGCGACCTGTCCACAGAAGCATCACGGGCATGGCCTCCCACAAGTCGCCTAATCCGACGCCGATCGCATCAGGAGTTCCCCCCATGACGGCACACCCTTTCAGCCGACGAGTTTTCCTCACTTCGCTGAGCACCGGCGCGTTGGCCTTGCTCGCCGCCTGCGGGGGCGCGCCGCCGGTCAGGGATGAGACGGCGAACGGGGTGCCATCGCCGCAAGTGCCGCAAGCGCCCGCCGTGCGGATCGCCACCGTCGATGGTGCCGTGGCGCAGGGCTTCGCGCGGGATCTCGTCGGCTATCTCACGGCGCAACTCCCGCAGCAGACGGTCGAATTGGGCGCCGCCACTGTCGGCGCGCAGGTCGTCATCTCCACGAGCGCGCCGACCACCGCCGACGCACAAACCAAACTCACGCGGCTCTATGCGCCGGTGACGAATTGGCGACTGCCGCTGCGGAACATCACCCGCGCCGATCTCAACGCCATCCTCACCGGCAAGGTGACCGATTGGGCGCAACTCGGCTCGCCGGTCGGGGGCAAGATCGTCCGCTGTGAATACACGCCGGGTGGCGCGGTCCTGCCGCCGGAGCTCGGGCAGGCGATCCCGGTCGCCGCCGCCTACGAGAGCTACGATCTGATCGTCTCGGCACTCGAAGGCGCGCCTGCCGCGTTCGCGATCGTGCCGCTCGACGTGATCGACTTCCGCGTCCAGGCGCTCGCGATCGATGGCCTCGACCCGCTGGCCGGGCGCGGCGATCTGGCGGCATACCCGCTGAAACAAGATCTCTGGCTGAGTTGGGATCCCGGACTAGGGAGTGGCCTGCGCGACGCGATCAATGCCTTCGCGACAGCACAGGGCTATTGGACCGATCTGGCGGCTACGCGGGGCAATCCGGTGAACGTGACCGTCGCGGGCGACATCATCTTCGGGCGCACGGTCCACTCGCGGATGGTCCAATACAACGACTTCGCCCACCCCTTGCGGAAAGTCGCCCCGCGCCTCCGCGACGCCGACCTGACAATCGCCAACCTCGAATGTTCGATGTCCGATAACACCGAGAAGCCGGACGATCCGTTCACCTTCATGTTCACCACCAACGCCGCTGCGGTCGAAGGGTTGGTCCTGGCGGGAATCGACGGCGTCAGCCTCGCCAACAACCACTCGATGAATTTCGGCAAGTTGGGACTGAGCGACACCCTCGCGGGCCTCGCGGCGAACAAGATCACCGCGTTTGGCGGCGGGATGAATCTCGCCGAGGCGCGCAAACCGGGCCTCTTCACCGTCAAAGGGGTCAGCTTCGCCTTCCTCGGCTACGACGGGATCACCGCCGAAGATTACGGCGCGGGGCCGAATTGGGCGGGCACCTGCCCCTTGCAGATGGATCTCGTCCTCGAAGATCTGGCGCGGGCCAAAGGAGGCAACCCCGACTTCATTATCCCGTACTTCCACTGGAGCGAGGAATATGTCTCCGTGCCGAGCCCCCTGATGCGCCGGATCGCCCACCAGGCAATCGATAACGGCGCGGCGATGGTCCTCGGCTCGCACCCGCACTGGGTCCAGGGAACCGAGTGGTACAAGGGTAAACCGATCCTCTACTCGCTCGGCAACTTCGTCTTCGACCAGGACTGGTCCGAGGAGACGAAGCAGGGGATGTTCGCGGAAATCGTCATCCGCAACAAGAAGATCGCCCGCGTTCGCCTCGTCCCCGTCCTGATCGAGGATTACAATCAACCGCGCATCCTCGGGATAAACGAGGCGATGCCGGTCCTCCAGCGCGTCTATGACGCGACGGACGAGATCAAGACGATGGGGTAAACTCCCCTCGTGTGGGTGCACGGAAAGGGGCGCGGAGCGCGATGGCAGAGCCGAGAGAGCAGGGGAACCGCAACATACTTCGCTCGACGCGACTCGCCGATCTGACCTGGCCGGAAGTCGGCGCGGCGCTCGCGGCCGGGTGGGACACGATCGTCACGGCGGTCGGCTCGATCGAGCAGCACGGACCGCACCTGCCCCTCCTCACCGATACGCTCATCGGCGAAGGGTTGGCCGCGGCGACGGTCGCGCGGCTCGACCGGACGTTACAAGGCCCGACGATCCCATTTGGCTGCTCCGCGCACCACATGGCCTTCCCCGGCACGATCTCCCTCGACAAAGCGCCATTCAAAGCGCTCGTTCACGAATACGCCCGCAGCCTCGCCCAGCACGGCTTCCGGCTGATTTGTCTCCTGCCGAGTCACGGCGGCAATTTCGGGCCGTTGCGCGAACTCGTCGCCGAGATCGGCGGCAAGATCGGCGAGACGCGCGTCGTCGCCTACGACGATATGAACGGTTTTCTGGAGGTCCTCTACGGTTCCCAACGCCCTTTCGACGTGACCCCGGCCCGCGCCGGTGCCCACGCGGGCAATGCCGAGACGGCGCTGGTTCTCGAACTCCGCCCCGACCTCGCGATCATGGAACGCGCGGAGGAAGGCTATGTCGGCGAGTTCGGTCCCGAGGCGCAGGCGCTGATCTTCCGGGAGGGGATGCGCGCCCTGACCCAGAACGGGATCCTCGGGGATGCGCGCGGTGCCGACGCCGAGCGCGGTCGTGCCTGCCTCGACGCGCTGGCCGACCACTTCGCCGACTGGGTCCGACAGGCGCAGGGGCGCAACGGCGTTGACTGAGCCTCGCTACACGCGGCGTCGCATCCTCACGGCGGGAACCGGGCTCCTCATGACGACGGCGTTGCCGCTCCTGGGCGGCTGCGGCACGAGCGCCGTGCCCAAGGCCACGCTGCGCGTCAATCTGCGCCTGACCGCCTATGAGCGCTCGTTCTTCAAGCACGCCATCCTGCCCCCGTTCGAGGAGGCGAATAATGTCCGCGTCGAATTCACCCCCGGCACGACCGACGAGGCGATCGGCGCCCTGCGCGGCGGCTCCAGCCGGGCCGATCTGCTGGCGGTCGACACGGAGATCCTGGGCCTGCTGATCGCCGAAGGGCTCACCACCGATCTCAACGACGAGCGCGACGGGTTGCGCGCCGCGATCATCCCGAGCACGCTCGGGGCGCTCGAAGCGAACGGCGCGCTGCACGCCCTCCCCTATCGCCCGACCACCTGGATCACCTTCTATAACCGCCCGCAGTTCGCCGCAGCGGGCGTCGCACCGCCGCGCACCTGGGACGAGTTGCTGATGGCGGCAGAAGCGATTCGCAACGCCGATGGGTCCGGGCAGATCGCCCTGCAAGGGGCGACGACCGAAACGATCGGGGGACCGGCCGCGCAGTCGTTCGTGGAGTTGATCTGGGCGTTCGGCGGCGATCCGCTGACCCTCACCGATGATGGCTCGCGCGCCGCCGCCGACTACCTCGCCCGGCTCGCGCAGCACCTCGCACCCGCCTCACGCGACGCCAAATTCGACACCCTCACGCGCGACCTCGCCACCGACCGCGTCGCGCTCGGCCCGAACTGGCCGGTGGTTGCCACAGACCTGATCCAGCGCGGTGGCAAGGCCGACATCGCAGTCGCCCCGACGATCGCCGGTCCTGCGTCCGGGGCGCGGGTCCTCTCCGGGCAGGTCTTGCTCATCCCGAAAAATGCCGCTCGCCCCGATCTCGCCCGCCTCTTCGCCGGCCACCTTCGCACCCAGGCAACGCAGGCGACCCTCGCCCGCGAACTGGCCTGGTTCCCCCTGCGCGAGGATGCCTTCTCGGCCGCGCCCGACTGGCAACAACCGGTCGCCGCCGCCGCGCTCGAAGCCTTGCGCGGCGCGCGCGCCCTGCCCCCCATCGCCAATCGCGAGGCGTTCGACGCCGCGCTCGGCACCGCCTTTCGGCAGATCGCGTTCGAGGGCGTCGCGCCCATCACGGCGCTCGTCACCGCGGCGAATGCCCTGAGGGCCGTGCGCTGAACACGGTACGAGCATGCCACGTCGTTAACAGTGACGGGCTCTTCGTTGCCTGCGCCCCGCCAAAGCCAGCCCAAGGCTCCCGACAAACAGCGCCACGATCGAGCCACCGCCAACACCAACGTAGAGCAGGTAGGCGAACTCGGAGGGCAGCGGCAGGATAGCGATGTACCACGGCCAGAGATCGACGAGATGCTGATTGCGCTCGGTGAAGAACCAGGCCCAGCGCTCGGGGTCGTCGTCGGGGAACGGCAGGAGGAGCGGTCGGCGCACCGTCGGCAACTCCCGGCCATCGGTCGCGACGGTCACGGCGAGCGTCCAGCTCGGGCCGAGGCTCGCGAACTGCGCGTTACGGATCGTCAGGGTGAAATCGCTGGCGCTCGCGCCCGCTTCGCGCATGGTGAAGGTGAGGCGATAGGCGTGTGGGCCGATCTCCGGGGCGCGGTTCGGCCCGGTCGTGGCGACCGCACGGCCATCGATCAGCACGACAAACCGCGCCGGTGGCTCCTGCCGTTCGCGCGCGTCATCGTAGAGCAGCGTGCCGATTAAAGGCGCGTCGCCGTTGGCATGGACCCGCAACGCCGCCTCTTGCGGGAGATAGCGCGGCCAGATCGGCGCGACCTCCGTCGTCACCGGGATACCACGCGCGGGAACGATCTGATCCTGACTCGGGAAACGAATCGCCCACCAGCCGCCGACCCGTTCGCTCAGAATTCGTGCATGGACGAGGGGCGGGGAGTTCGCCACCGTCCAGTAGCGACGCCCGGTCGTGATCAGGTTGTAGCCGGTGTCGAAGTTCACCAGCACGCCGAGGAGTTGCACCACCAGCGCCAGCGCGATCACGACGCCCGCGAAGCCGCCGAGCGCCAGCCGCACGCCGCGCGCTCGTTCCGGCGCGGCCAGCCAGGCCAGGCCCGCCGCGAGCGGCAAGACGAGCAGCGGCACGATGAAATCGAGGTAGCGCGGCCCCCAGGAAGTACCGGCGTCCCACTGCGGCACGCGCGCGTAAAAGGCCACATGCTCGACCACCAGGGTTCCCACCAGGACCGCGAGACGCGGCGCATGGCGCGCGAACCGCCAGAACGATAGCAGGCCGAGGATGACGATCGGCGAGAAGATGAACAAGCCCTTGCCGGGGCTGATCAGCAAACCGGGCAGCGCCTCGCGCCAGTTGCCCTGCTGCACCGCGCCGACCTCTCGCCCGCCGTATCCGGTCTCGAACGGCGAGGCGAACCGCACCCAGTTGTAAAGGCCCACCAGCGCCAGCAGGATCGCCAGCGTCGCAGCAGCAGCTACCGCCGCCGGGATGAGCTCGCGCAACCGCAACTCGTCGCGTCGCCAGCGCCGCCACAAACTCGCCGCGCCGGCCAACCCGAAGACCGGCAGGATAATCCCCGCGCCGAACTTCACCCCCACGGCCAGGCCGCAGCAGAGCGCGATCCCGACCGCCCAGCGCGCCACCGCCGCGCCGGAACCGTCACGCGCGCTCGGCTGATCGAGCCGCCACCAGCAGTACACCGCGCCAAGGATCAGCAGCGTCGTCAGCGGATCGGCGAAGAAGGTCTTGGCGCGCGGCCACGCCTGCGTCCCGAAGCCATAGAGGAGCGCGGTCACCAGGGCGGTCCGGTGGCTGTAGCCGACCCGTCGGATCAGGGTGTAGAGGAGCGCGCCGATCGCCGCGGTCACGAGGGCGGTCAGCAGGGTCGCCGCGTAGCGCGTACCGACCCACGTCGCGGCGTCGTCGCCGCTCGCCAGCGCCCGACCGAGGAGGTAAGGCGGGATCGCCACGATCGACTGGAGCGGCCCATAGCGCGAATAATTGCGCCCCTCCGGCATCGGGATCGAGCGCAGCACGGCGCAGCCGGGGCAGGTCGGCACGACGAGGCTGCCGCGCTCGACGAGGCTGATCGTCAGCCCGAACATCGTCTCTTCGTCGTAGCTATAGGTATGGCCGCCACTGGTCAGCAGGTAGACCCCCGCCAGGACGAGGAACAGCGCCAGGGTGGGCGGCAGCACGATTCGCCGCCGACCGCGCCGCCGAGTGAGATGTGCGGGCGTAGGGGCGCTAACCGAGGCATGCGGGCGATTATCCAAACCGAGCTCTGACAACACCAATCCAACAGAGTTGAGAAGATACGTCTATGCCGTTGTGAGCGCCCAGGTAAACACACCCACCCGCTGATTGCCACCGCCGCTGCGCAGCGAACCCTTCAGCGGTGATCATCGTGGGCACGAAAGCCGCTCAGCCAACGCGGGTCACGAATTGCCCGAAGCCCGCTTCGACCTTGATCTGACCATCGTCATAGACCGTCTGACCGCGCACGATCGTCCGCACCACCGTTGCGCGCACGGCGCGACCATCGAGCGCGGAGCGTTTGTGGCGTGTGAGCAGATCGTCGTTGCTCAGGGTGGTCTCACGCTCGAAATCGTAGAGGACGAGGTCGGCATCCGCGCCGATCTGGATCGCCCCTTTGCGCGGGTAGAGATCGAAGATCCGCGCGGCGTTCGTCGCGGTGATCGCGGCGCAATGTTCGAGCGGGAAACCCCAGGTATGGATCGCCTCGCTGAGGACCGCCGGGTTCATGAACTGCACAACGTTCAGCCCGAGCGGCGCGTTCCAGATCGAGTCACGGCCCGCCTCTTTCTCCTCGATCGCATATGGCGCGTGATCCGAGCAGACGAAGTCGAGCGTCCCATCCGCCAACCCGCGCCACATCGCCTCGACATGCTCAACGGTGCGGATCGCCGGGGCGCAGCGTGCCCACGGCCCGAGCCGCACGACATCGTCCTCGGTCAGCAGGAGATACTGCGGGCAGGTCTCGGCGGTCACCCAACCGCCCGACGCCCGCGCCTCGGCGATGGCGGTGAGCGAGCCCGCCGCGCTGACGTGGGCGATATGGACGTGGGCGTTTGCCTGACCGGCAAGATAGATCGCCGTGTGCACCGCCATCACCTCAACGTAGGGCGGGCGCGACTCGCAATGGGCCAGCGGATCGTGCCGCCCGGCCTCTTGCAACCGCCGCAACCCCGCGGTGAGGAGCGCATCGTTCTCCGCATGGACGGTCAGGAACGAGTCGAGTGCGGTCACGGCCACCAGCGTGTCGTAGAGCTGGGCATCGTTGATGCCGGGGAACTCGGGGCTCGACCCGCACATGAACGACTTGAAGGCGACCGCACCGGCCGCGGCCTGCTCTCGCAGCTTCGCCACATCTTGCCCGATCGCCCCGCCGTAGAGGGCGACATCGATGACCGCGTGCGCCGCGATCCCCGCGCGCTTCTCGGCGAAGGTCGCGGCGTCGATCGTCGGCGGGTCGGCCTGGGGCATCTCCACGATCGTCGTGATCCCGCCCGCCGCCGCCGCCGAGGTGCCGGTTAGGAAGCCTTCGCGGTCGCGCGTTGATGGCTCGCGCATGTGGGTATGCGGGTCGATGCCGCCGGGGAGGATCGTCAGCCCGGTGGCGTCGATCACCTCATCCGCGTCGGGCGATAGCTCGCTCGCATCGCTCATCAGTGCGACGATCACACCGTCACGCGCGACGATGTCGGCCGGATACGCCCCGCCTTCGGTCACCACCGTGCCACCGCGTACGATCAGGGTCGCCATCGCGCCTCCTCCGGCTTCTCATCGCCAACAATTTGGGTCGGCTCCGATCATCGTCGCACCGTAGTTCAGCGCCATTATAGGAGATCGGGGGCAGGATGCGGCGGGTGCTAATCGCGAGGCTGACGCTGGCTGGCGGTTGAAGTCGCCAGCCAGCGTAAACTGGGCCTGTTATACTGTCAGGCTTCTCGCTACTTCACGAGCAGCTTCGCGACCATGCCCCCTTCTCGATGACCGGGGATGGTGCAGATGATCTGATACTCGCCTGCGGCGAGGTCCGCAACCGAGAGGAATTCCGGGTTCTGCCCGCGAAAATTCTTCGAGGTCAGCCGCAGGCCGTTCCCTTCGAGTACGAAATTGTGGGTGATCGGGCTGGTGTTCGCCACGACGAAGGTGACCGCCCCGGCCTTCGCCTCATACGTCGTCTTGTCCCACTTTAACGCGCCTTTCGGATCGGCAGCGACCTGCACCTGATTGGGGAAGTTCTCGCTGGAAAAGCCGCCAGCGCCAGCCATGCCGCCATCGGGCGCGCCGCAGGCGACGAGGAGCCCCATCAGGGCGACCAGCAGCAGAAATGCGGGAACAGACGCTCGCCAACGGATTGTATACACGCGTAGCATACCTCTGAACACCCGTCGTTACCGATGGGTGTCGCTCCGAAATCGGGCGGCACCAGCGCTGCCACCCGTCGCTTCGATCGATTGCTGGGATTAACCGGGCCGCTTCACGGCACGATACCGGCGTTGTTCCTTGGCCTCGTTCGCGGACACCCAGCGCAAAAAGACGCTCGCGAATACCCCTAAGAAAAACGTACCCCCGATCACCCACATGATCAACCCGCCGAGTTGCTGATCGACCGCGGGGGTAATCGTCGCCCAGACACGCGGCGCGGAGACGTACACCATGTAGTAGGTGCCGTCGCTGAAGGTGAAGAACGCCCCGAGCGCCTGCGAAGGCAACGTCTGCGCGAAGAGGTAGACCATCTGCAGGAGCGGCGGCAGTGGGGGCAACTCGGAGAGCGGGCTGAGGACCGGCCACCACGTCAGGATGGCGGTCAGCATGAAAAGGAGATGGGCGAAAGCGTGGAGATATTGCGAGGCGAGCGACAGATCGTACAGTGGGGGGGCATGGTAGATGATGAAGATGGCGTTGAAGAGGGTAAACGCGATGATTGGGTTGGTCAGCACCCTCCCGATCTTCAGCAAGGCTGGGTAGCTGACAAAGACCGGTCGGATCATCCACCCCGGCAGGCCGAGCAGCAACAGCGGCGGCATCACCATCGTGAGCATCAAGTGCTCAACCATGTGGACGCTGAAGAGGAAATTATCGCTGAGGTCGGCGATCGGGGTCAGCAAGGCCAGGAGGATAGTCGCCATCGCCAGGAGAAACGAGATGACCCGGGCCGGGGGTACGGGGGCCGCGCCGGGGAAATACCGGTGCCAGCGAAAGATCACGCCGAGGTAGCCAAGGGTCAGGAGATTGACGCCGAAGAAAATGGCGGGTTCGAAGACCCAACGCAACGGGATGAGCGAGCCGAACATCGAATACCTCAGTCGCCGGTTCGGGTCGATGGGCGATCTTTAGCGACATGGCGCCAAATACCGGCGCATCGGCCCGAACCAACGACTTCCTTGAACGCTTAGCAATTAACTGACGACCAGGATGATGAAGAGCAGGAGTAAGCCCAGGCCGGTGAAAAAGATGAATTGCCCGACGATATAGCCCGCGCCCAGATCGAGGCGGCGCACCGGCTCCATCGGACCGGGATCGGGCCACTTCACTGGGGGCAGCTTCGCCGCCCGCGCCGAGAGGAGACCGGCCACCGCGCCGATACCGATCGTGAGAATCAGAGCGATCAAAGCGGGCATTAATTTGCCAGTTTCGCCGTACCCCTCGAAGAGATGTGCGACAAAGAGCAAAAGTTCGCCGATCGCGACGATACCGGTGATCGCGGTCAAGAAACCGAGAAATGGCACGATGAACGGGAACATCCGATTCAGCATAAATAAGTCCTCCCTCCGCTCACCCAGCACTGCGCGACAGTGCTTGCTCACGGTCTATTCGACGTTCCACTCGGCGTGGATCAGGGCCAAACGCTTCCGGCGAACGCGATGGAGGCGCCAACGATAGGCCAACGGCCCGATCACCAGAATCGCTGCGAACAGGATCCACGACCAGTTCAGCAGGGCGATAACGCCCCAACTGCGTCCCGAAGGATGCAGCAAGTGAAACCCGACGATCGCGAGCGCGATCATGATCACGAGCTTCCCGATCGCCAGGAGCCAGAACATATTCCACGCCGCGCGTCGCCACTCGGCCTGTTCTTGCTCCTCCCGGCGCGTCGTGTAGCTCGGCCACCGCTTCTTCCCGGCGTTGGTGTGGCGAACCGGCATCAGCGACACCTCGCACGGCGCGTAGGCGCCGTATTGGATCGTCAGCCATCGGAGCCCAGCGGCGACACCAGTTCCGGCGCACCCGGCGGGCGGTTACAGCCCCAGGTAGACGCCGTGAAAGAGCGCGATGAACGCCGTCACGACGGTGAGCGCGATCAGCAACGCGAAGCCGAACATCCGCACGAACATCGGATCATCGAAGCGCAGGTGCATGTACCAGCCCACGACCATGAAAAATTTCACGATCGAGAGGATGATGAAGATCGGCACCAGGAGGGGGCGGAACCACTCAAGGCCGATATCCGGCAGATAGAGAACGAACACCTCGATCAGCGTGATCACCGCTAGGATACCGGCGATCTGGATATAGAGCTTCGGGGTGGGATGGGCATGTCCCTCAGCCACCGACGTATGATCGGTCGAATGGCCTTGCATCTCGTGACCGGACATCGACAAACCTCGCGCTTTCTCGTCGCTTTTAGAACAGCAACGCTGTCGGGGCCAGGTAGACCACCGTGAAAATGACGATCCAAACCACATCGACGAAGTGCCAGTACAAACCGGCGATCTCAACGAGCCGGGACTTGGACGGCGGGATACCACGTCGCAGGGAGAGCATCCAGAGCGATAGCAGCCAGACCACGCCGACAGTAACGTGCGCGCCGTGGAATCCGGTCAGTAGGAAAAAGGTCGCTCCGAACTGATTCGTATCGAACCAGACGTTCTCGTGAGTCTTGAAGGTTGTGAATTCGAAGAATTGACCGCCGAGGAAAACAAGGCCGAGCAGCGCGGTCGCCACGAGCCAGATCCGCAACTGCCGCTGCTGATTCGATTGCGCCGCCGCCAGCCCGAGTACCATCGTCAGGCTGCTGAGCAAGAGGACGAACGCGCTGACGGAGGTATACGGGATATCGTAGACCTCGTGGGGCATCGGCCCCTTCCACATCCCCTCCAGCCCCAGTCCGGCCAGTTGGTGTGCCCGATTCAGATACGCCACGAACGCCGCGATCAGCGTGCCGAACAGCAGGCATTCCGAAGCGATGAATGTCCACATCAGTAATTTGACGGTATCGACGCCCATCGAGGCGTAGTGTTCCTCACCATGCCCCTCGTCGTGCCCACCGCCGTGGCCCTCGCCATGAGCCGGTTCGCGCACCTGACCGTGCCCGCTGACCGCTGTTGCCACGTTTCCTCCTCCCGGTTCGCAATGGCCTCACGCCAGAAATTTTACCCTATCCGCCGCGCAAGGGGCGAGGCGATTCGCCTCGCCCCCTGAGGTCGGATGGGCTACCCCGCCGGCTCGTATGACCAGGCCGAGATACCGATGATCAGCACCACGATGCCGAGGATCGTCAGCGTCGGGATGGCCCCGATCAGGAACGGCGTCAGGAAACCGCCGAAGATGAGGCTCACACCAACGGCGGCGACGAGCGGCCAGTACGAGGTATTCGGCATGTGGACCCGCTGGATCACCGGGTCGGGCGAGATAAGAGTCGGCTTACGGACCGGCAACCCCAGGCGCTGCGCCGCCTCGTTGGCGCGCTTCTCGATCCAGAAGGGATCGCGCGCGGTGATGGTCGGCACCTTGGCAAAGTTGTAGACCGGCGGCGGGGAAGGGATCGCCCACTCCAGGGTCGCGCCATCCCACGGGTCATTACCGGCGGGCTCCCCACGACGCAGCGACAGGAAAGCATTCATGACGAAGAGCCAAACCGAGGCGGCGAGAACGAACGCGCCGACCGTGGCGACGATGTTCCAGAAATCCCAGCCGGTGCCGGTCGGGTAGATCGACATCCGGCGCGGCATCCCGGCGACACCGAGGAAGTGCATCGGGAAGAAGGTGACGTTGAAGCCGAGCAGCATCAGCCAGAAGGTTGCCTGTGCCAGCGGCTCGTTGAGCATCCGCCCGGTGAACTTCGGCCACCAGTAGTGGATCGCCGCGAAGAGGGCCAGCATCGTGCCGCCGAAGAGGACGTAGTGGATGTGCGCCACGACGAAATACGAGTCGTTGTGCTGCGTATCGACCGGGGGCGAACCGTGCATGACACCGCTCAGCCCACCGATGATGAACATCGAGACGAAGCCAACCGCGAAGAGGGCTGGGGAGCGGAGGTTGATCGAGCCCCCATAGATGGTGCCGACCCAGTTGAAGATCTTCACGCCGGTCGGCACGGCGATCAGCATCGTGGAGAGGGCGAAGAAGGTGTTGCCGACCGGCCCGATCCCCGTGACGAACATGTGGTGCGCCCAGACGCCGAAGGCCAGGAAGGCGATCGCCGAGGTCGCCAGCACCATCGCCGAGTAGCCGAAGAGCGGCTTCCGCGCGAAGACCGGCAGGATCTCGGAGACGACCCCGAAGGCGGGCAGGATGAGGATGTAGACCTCGGGGTGGCCGAAGACCCAGAAGACGTGCTGCCAGAGGAGCGGGTCCGCCCCGCGCGTCGTGTCGAAGAACGCCGTGCCGAAGTGGCGGTCGAAGAGGAGTTGCGTCAGGGCGATCGTGAAGACCGGGAAAGCCAGCAGGATCAGGACGGTGGTGATCAGCGTCGTCCAGCAGAACATCGGCATCCGCATCAGCGACATGCCCGGCGCGCGCATGTTGATGATCGTGACGAAGAAGTTCAGGCCACCGGCGATCGTCGCCACGCCGAGGATTTGCAGGCCGACGATCCAGAAATCGACGTTTAAGCCCGGCGAGTAGACCTTGGAGGTCAGCGGGGCATAGCCATACCACCCGGTATTCGGTGCCGCGCGCAGCAGATAGCTGCTGCTCATCGTCAGCGCACCGATCAGGAAAGTCCAGTAGCTGAAGGCATTGAGACGCGGGAACGCGACATCGCGCGCCCCCAATTGGAGCGGCACGATATAGTTGAAGAACCCGACCGTCATCGGCATCAACGCCATGAAGATCATCGTCGTGGCGTGCATGGTGACGAGCCCGTTATAGGTGTCGGGGTTCACCAGCAAATTCTCCGGCTTGCCGAGTTGCAAGCGGATCAGCAGCGCGTCGATCCCCCCGGCCAGGAAAAGGATGAACGAACTGATCCCGTAGAGAATACCAATCCGCTTGTGGTCAACCGTCGTCAGCCAGCTCCAGAGGCCGGTCGGTGCCGCCGCCGGTCGCTGAAGGACCCTGGGTGGTGCCTGTGTCGTTGTCGCCATTCGCCGTCCTCCTGCCTGCCCCTACCGCGTATCGGTGCCTATCATCTCGATGCGCCGACGCATCCGTGTCTTATCCTTACGAGCCTTGCTACTTACGAGCCTTGCTACTTCAAACTCAAGAGGTATCGCGCGATCGCCGTCAGCTCGTCATCGGTGTAGAGCGGGAAGGCCGGCATACGGCTGTAGAGTTCGCCGGTCGCCGGGATCTGCT